>JALQWD010000128.1 GCA_023260175.1 Candidatus Nanopelagicaceae bacterium
AGCAATTCATGGCGACTTGGGCCAAGGTGCTCGTGAAAGCGCATTGAAAGATTTCAAATCTCTAAAGCGAGATATCTTGGTTGCTACAGATGTTGCAGCTCGCGGAATTGATATTGATGGAATTACGCATGTAATTAATTATCAATGCCCTGAAGATGAAAAAACTTATGTGCACCGAATTGGACGCACAGCACGTGCTGGTGCATCTGGAACTGCAGTTACCTTTGTAGATTGGGACGAATTAACTCGTTGGTCTCATATCAATCAAGCTCTAGATTTAGGTTTTCCAGATCCGCAGGAAACTTATTCCTCATCAGATCATCTATATGAAGATTTAGGAATTGCTAAAGGTACTAAGAGCTCTGTTGCTAAGCCAGCGAAGCTAGAAAAAGCGGAGCGACCAGTGCGCGAAAAGCGCGAACGCACTAGAACTCGTGGGGCTGTTAAAAAAGAGCGTGGATAGCGTTAGCTAGCATCTGAACTGCAATACCTGAAAGTACTAAGCCAGCGATACGAGCTAATAAATCAACGCCTGATTTGCCGATAATCTTAAGAATAAATGTTGATGCCATCAAGGCAAGAGCGACGCAGATATGAACTGCAATTACCGATCCTGCTAGGGCTACGCCCATATCTGCATTCTTAACCTGCTGAGCAAAGATCATCACCGCAACAATTGCGCCAGGACCTGCAAGCAACGGTGTTGCCAGCGGAACCATCGCAACATTCTTTGAACCGGAAGTTAATTCATTATCTTCTTTACCGGTTAACAAATTCAATGAAACCATAAGCAGTAGTAATCCGCCGGCGGCCTGCATGGCGCCGATTGAAACATCCATGTAATCCAAAACGAAGCGACCAAATAGTGCAAAACCTGCGATGATTAAAAAGGAAATTGTTGCCGCTTGAATCGCTAGCTGACGACCCTGTTTAGCGGTGCGTTCGCCAAGGACCGCTAGAAAAATTGGAGCATTTCCAGGTGGATCAAGAATTACCATCAATGTAACGAATGCCTGTAGCGCAAAGGTAAGCGTGCTGACATCTTTCACTTGCGGACCACCCTTCTGTGACTAGCCAGTGATTCTAGCTTCTCCCAATGCTCTGGAGAGGTGACATTCTCTCCAATTAAATTTAATTTACCGGTTCCGTGAAAATCACTTGAACCAGTAATTACTAATTCTAGTTCCGCTGCAATATTTCTTAAATTTAGACGCTCTTCCGCACCATGATCTCGGTGATCTACTTCAATACCATTTAAGCCTGCAGCTTTAAGCTCTTTAAAATTATCTGCGCTCATCTTGGTATCTCTCATCGATGAGTAAGGATGAGCAATTACCGAAACTCCTCCTGCCTCTTTAATGAGTTTAACTGCCTCAAGCGGAGTTGGAGCTATATGTGAAACGTAATACTTAGAATCATTTGATAAGAATTCAGCGAATGCTTGATCCCTGGTCTTAACAATTCCTTTAGCAACTAAGGTATCAGCGAGGTGCGGTCTGCCCAATGTAGAGCCTTCTGGCTGATGTTCTAAGACTTCTTCAAAAGTTATCTTGAAGCCATCTGCTGCCATCAATTGAATCATTTTCTTCATGCGCGGAATTCGATCATCGCGACTTGATTCGAGCGCATCTTGTAGCGGTTGATAAGTGCGATCAAAAAGTAAGCCCAACATATGAATACTTCGATGATCATCCGTCAGGCAAGAAATCTCTGCGCCCAAAACCAATTGCAGATCTCCCCGAACTGCGGCAGTTGCTTCATCCCAACCTGCCACTGTGTCGTGATCAGTTAAACCGAGAACAGTAACTCCGCTGATAATTGCATGGTGGATTAGCTCCGTTGGCGACATTGTTCCATCGCTACGAGTTGTATGTGTATGTAAATCAATTTTCATCTGTACGCCCCATAATAACTAAACCGCTACCAATCATAATTGTTACTACCCCTGCCCAGATTCCGAAGTGCGGCTTCTGCCCTAACCACCAAATAGCAAGAAGTGCGCTAATTGGAACCTCAAAGAAGACAACCATCGAAACAATCGCTGGAGAAACTCTCTTTAAAACACTGTTAAACATTGAATGGCCAAGAAGTTGCGCACCGACAATAAGGCCGATGACTAGCCACCACTCACTGGCAGTGAAGTGAATAAACGCGCCTTGCGTTAGCGCAAAAGGCAGAGCGGCAAAGGCGCAGAAGAAATAGCAGATAGTTGTATATGTAGTTGCAGGAATAGTGCGCTGCGCTTTAGCTCCTAGATTCACATAAGTTGCCGCAAGGGCTGCGCAGATGATTGCAGCTAAGTCGCCTTGAAATGCGCGCCAAGAGAAATGTAGATCTACGCCTGAAATAAAAAGCACTCCGATAAAGCTGACAAACATGCCAAACCATGAGGTTTTAGAGACATGGTGACCTGTAAATACTGCAAAGATTGTGGCGAAAATAGGTTGTAGCGCAGCCAAAGCTGTTCCGGATGCCACAGAGGTGTAGCGCATCGCTAAGAAGAATCCGACAAAGTGAGCTGCCAGAACTACACCTGCGATAGCGGACCACTTAAATCCTTCGCGATCTTTTAATTGCAATTTTCTAAAATTAATTAAGAAGGTAACAATTGCGCCACCTAAGTTACGCCAAAAAATGAGAGTTAAAACTGGCATGGTGCTTAGCGCAATTAGAGGACCAGAAGTTCCGATGCCAATTACACCTATGCTCAATCGGATGGAATCAGCTTTATTTGGGAAAGCTAAATGCTTTTTCTGGTTCATCCAGTGATGGTAAACCAGAGCAAAGTACCAACGCAGACAAAGATAACCGCGATGATAAGTGAATATACAAAGAGCATACGATTTGAAGCCTTGTATTCGCCCATTAAACGTGAATCTCTTGCGATGCCAAACATGTAAAGAAGTAATGGCAATAAGAGAACTGCGTTAAGGATCTGAGTCAAAACTAGAATCTTAATTAGCGGCGCTCCTGGTATTAGAACTAGTGACGCGGCAAGAATTGTGATTGCGCCAAAGGTCGCATAGAAGAGCGGCGCTTCATTTGCTTTGTCATCAAGCGCTGCAGGACGGCCAGTTAGATCCGTTACTGCATACGCGGTAGAGAGCGGCAAGATTGATGCTGCTAATAGAGCCGCGCCAATCAAGCCTACTGCGAACAACTCTTTTGCCAGAGTTCCAGCTAATGGCTTTAAAGCTGCGGCTGCTTGAGCAGCATTATTAATGGAAGTTTCTCCGCTTACATTTAGCGTTGCTGCGCAGGTGATAACTACGAAGAAACCAATAATTCCTGTAAGTAGAGAACCGGTCCAAACATCTACCCTAAGAAGTTTTAAGTCTTCTTTGGTTAAGCGCTTATCGACTGCGTAGCTCTGAATAAAAGCTAATCCCCAAGGAGCCAGAGTGGTACCTAAAGTCGCAGTTGCAATAAATAGGGCATCCTTATTTAAAGGCATGGAAGGCACAAATAATCCTTGTGCCGCTGCAGACCAATCAGGTTTTGCCATGAAACCAGCAATTACGTAAGCAATAAATACAGAAGCGAGTAAGAAAAATACTTTCTCAACTCGAGCAAAGCTGCCACGTAACACTAAGAATGAAACCACAAAGCCAGCAAGTGGAACAGTGATGTACTTTGATATTCCAAATAAATTTCCGGCTGCCGCAATTCCAGCAAATTCTGCTGTCATCGTTCCGATATTTGCTAATACCAATGCCAACGCGCTTAACATTCCAGAACGTGCGCCATATTTCTGGCGAACTAAACCAATTAGACCTTGACGAGTAACAACACCAATGCGCGCACCTAAATCTTGAAAGAGGATCAGCGCGATTGTTGAAATACCCAAGGTCCATAGAAGTTGATAACCAAATTGCGCACCTAATTGTGAATAGGTCGTGATACCGGCTGGATCATCATCAGAGAGTCCGGCAATTACGCCAGGTCCCATAACAGCAAGAAAAGCGCCTAAGCGCAATTTTCTAGAATCTAATTTCGCACTCATGAAAGCGCACCTGATCCTTGCGCTAAACCACTACTCTCGGCTGGAACCATCGCATCGATAATGTCGTCGGCCAAAATACGTCCAACCGGTTTTCCTTTTTCATCAACTACGATTACAGATGAACCGCGGTTATTTGAAAATTCTTCAATCACATCATCCAGCGATGTTTCGATACTTACCGCAGTAGGAAATGGTGCTTTAACCAATGTTTCCAGCTTCTGTGAAGGTTTTGCTGCGATTAATTCAATAATTTGAATGTGGTCAAGCAATTTTCCTTTTGAATCAACGACTGTAACTCCGTCAGAGATGTCACGTTCGCGATTATCAACTAACAGAGCAAGCGCATCTGCAACAGTGTCGCTCTCTTTAACAATAAGTAAGTGAGTCGTCATGATTCCGCCAGCATGAGTCTCATCGAATTCAACTAATCGACGGAGCTGCTTAGCCATTGCTGGCGCCATCTGAGCCAAAATACTTTCGGAGTGCTCTTCATCAAGATCACGTAATACTTCTGCTGATTCATCAGGTTCCATGTGAGAGAGAAGCTCCGCTGCACGTTCATCTGAAATACCGCGAAGTAGACCTTGAAGTTCGTCGTCTTCCATCTCTTCAAGCGCATCGGCTGCTAGATCAGGATCAAGCAATTCAATTAGCGCGCTCTGTTCGCGTCCTTCTAAGTCTTCGATGATGTCAGCGATATCTGCTGGACGTAATTTGCTTAGCGCTTCGCGCGTAGCAGTTGTGCGCACTACTCCACCGTCATCAGCAAGAGATGCAACAGAAGCCCAGTCAATCACTTGATCAACACCTGGTTTACGTCCAAATGTTCCTGGGAAAATTCGGCGGACAAAAGAACGGAATGAAACGTCCACACCTACTAAACGAATCTCTTTATCTAAAGGCGCAAGATATAAATCTGAAGTACGAACTACTCGCAAGCCGTTAACGTCAACGATTTGATGATCCAAAACATCACCATCTAGTAGCTGCTCACCTGTTCGGCGTTGATATTCGTTCAAATTAACTTTTGCAGAAGATAAGGTAATTTCATCTTTTGTTAACTTGGCAATACGTGCACCATCAATGTAAGCGCGACGTCCTGCAACTTTTACGATTAAACCTGAAACAGGTGGGTAAGTCTCTCCACCGTGGCGAACTACAAAATCAAGAAGTCTGCCTAAATCTTTGCCCTCTTGGTCTTTAACTGGGCGACCAATAATTCCGGCTACAGAGACCAGAGTGCTCTGAATGCCTTTTCGAGTAAGGACCGCTTTTGCTGGAGCCGCGGTCTTTGTCATACCGCGAATTCTAATTGAGGCTCGAAGCTCAAACGTTTAATTTAAGTGGAACTCCAAGTAAAGATTTCTTGCGGGCTGTTAATTTTGCTGCAATTTCGGTGATTGCCTTGGCTGCTGCATCATCTTCATCGCTAAGCACTACAGGTTGGCCACCATCGCCACCGCTACGCAGTGAATGGCTAAATGGAACATGGCCAAGTACTGGAACTTCTGCCCCCACTAATTGGCTTAGTCGTTCAGCAGTTGCCTCTCCTCCACCACTTCCGAAGAGTTCAATCTTCTCTCCGCACTTAGGGCATGGGAATGCAGACATATTTTCAATTACGCCGACTATTTGCTGCTTCATCTGATGAGCAATACGGCCGGAACGTTCGGCAACTTCCGCAGCTGCAATTTGCGGAGTGGTAACCACAATTAATTCAGAACCAGGAATTAATTGGCCAAGTGAAATAGCTAAGTCGCCTGTTCCAGGTGGTAAATCTAAGAATAGGAAATCTAAATCTCCCCAATATGCATCGGTTAGAAGTTGAGACAAAACTTTATGAAGAATTGGGCCGCGGTAAGCAACAGCATCAGCGCGGTCTGGCTTGAACATCTCCATTGATACACATTTGACGCCATGATTTTCCAAAGGAATAAACATTTCATCAATAGCGGTTGGGCGCTGACCAATTAATCCAAGCAGACGAGGAATTGAATGTCCGTAGACATCGGCATCAAGAATTCCTACTCGCATTCCCTGCTTTGCAACAGCAATTGCCAGATTGGTTGTTAGAGATGATTTTCCAACTCCACCTTTACCTGACGAAATTCCAATCACGCGAGTTAAGGAATCCGGACGAGCAAAAGGAATCTCTTTGGCTTTCCCACCACGAACAATTTCGCGAACTTTTTCGCGTTGTGCTTCGTTCATGACTCCAAATTCGAGTGCAACTTCTTTGACATCTGCAACTTCTGAAAGTGCTTTTTGAATGTCATTCGTTAACTGATCGCGCATTGGACAGCCAGAAATAGTTAGCAATACCTTGATCTCAGCGCGTCCATTATTTAACTCAGCGCGTTCAACCATGCCTAATTCAGTTATTGATCTACGTAGTTCTGGGTCAATAACTTTACTTAATGCATCTAATAATTGGCTCATAACATATCCGGATCTAGTTTTGCTCTGCTTCCAAGTTTCTTAGGCTCTTCCGCTAAAGCTTCGTTTAACTGCTTCTTAATGAAATTCTTTGGGTGTAAATCTTCAGGTTTTAGATCTTCGTATCCAGGACCTAAAGATTCTTTGATCTGATCAGTTGCAGAGAGCGCATAATTTCTTACTCGTTTGATCAATTTAGCTGCATCTACGGCAACTGTTGGCAATCGATCAGGTCCAACAAGAAATAAAGCAAGAATTCCGAGTCCGATTAACTCGCCGAATCCAATATCTCCAAACACAGGCTTAGAGTATTTAGAGTTTGGTCGCTAGTAAAACTGCGTCGCCAACTGGGTTTAGTGAGATAGACCAGACATCGCTCTGGCCCTTTAAATACTTACCCGCATCTCGTAGCGCGACTGTCTTTGGGTCTCTCTGGGCTGGATCTGGAACTTTTCCTCCACCATAAAAGTGATCAATCGCAAGAATCCCACCCACTCGCAAGATACGATGGGCTTCATCAATTACATCCATAACATCTTCTGGATCACCGCGAAATACCACTAAGTCGTACGCGCGGTCTGCAAGCTTGCGCATTACTTCTAAATAGCCACTTGTGATTAATCGATATCTATTTGCTGCAATATCTGCTTCTAATAAAACCTGTTTTGCAATTTGAGTGTGTTGAACTTCAGGATCAATAGTTGTAATTACACCTGAATTCATAACGCCTTTGAGTAACCATAAAGTTCCGACTCCAGATCCAGTTCCGATCTCTACTACTGATTGTGCCGAAATTAATGAGGCGATGTAACGCAAATACGCGCCAGAACCTGGAGTTGCATCTACTACCCCGAGTTCGATTCCCTTTTCGCGAGCGGAATTTTGATACGGGTCTTCTGGGATATAAGTATCTGAAAATTGAGCTAAATCAAATTTCACTTAAAGCTTCCAATCCACTCTAAAAGTAAGCGCACACCAAAGCCGGT
>JALQWD010000182.1 GCA_023260175.1 Candidatus Nanopelagicaceae bacterium
GGCGCCAGCAGAAGCTGGTGCCTCTCACTTTTTAGAGCATGTTTTATTTAAGGGCACTTCACGCCGCAGCTCAAAAGAGATTAGCTCATCAATTGAAAATCTTGGTGGCGGCATCAACGCCTACACCACTAATGAATTCACTTCATTTTACGCAAAAGTTGTGGATGAAGATCTGCCGCTAGCAGTTGATGTATTAAGCGATGTAATCACCAGCGCAGTTGTATCTAACGAAGAGTTCGAAACCGAACGTAACGTTGTTTTCCAGGAAATGGCGATGCGTGATGATGATCCGCAAGATTGCGCCGAAGAGGCATTTGGTACCGCATTCTGGGGCAACCATCCACTAGGTGTTTCAATTCTTGGTACCAAAGAATCAATGACCGCAATTACCCGCGATCAAATCTTTAATTACTACAAGAGCCATTACAAGCCAGAAGCGATGGTGGTATCTGCTGCCGGCAATATCAATCATGACAAGTTCGTGGATTTAGTGAAGCAAAATCTAGAACGAGATAATTTCTTAACTGGAAATAGCGCGCCAAAGACTCGTGATTACAGCGCATTTAAGCCAGAGCCAACCAAGCGCGTAAATATTCATAATGGAAATTTCGAACAGGCCAATTTATTTCTAGGTCTTGAAGGCGTTGGTCGTAAAGATCCACTCAGCACCGCACTTAAAGTTTTAACAATTGCAATTGGTAGCGGAATGTCATCTCGACTTTTCCAAGAGATTCGCGAAAAGCGCGGCTTGGTTTATTCAGTTGATGGGCTGGTCCGTCGCTATGTTGGTAGCGGTTACTTTGCAATTTATGCAGGTTGCGCGCCAGATAAGGTTTCAGAAGTAATCAAAGTGGCACGTGAAATCCTGCAGGATGTGGCAGAGAATGGCATTACCGATGAAGAATTTAACCGCGGCACCAATGCAGTTCGCGCTGGGATTTTGCTAGCCGGAGAGGATTCTGCATATCGCATGGATCGCATCGGCAGCTCTGAAGTTTGGGATGGCTATGCCAAGAATTCTGATGAGATGATGGCTGATCTAAAGAAGATTACCAAGGCTCAGGTTGAAGAAATTGCACGCGAATTCTTTACTAGACCGCTTACCCTTGGCCTTGCAGGTCCGGTTAAGAACATGGCAGGCGCAGCTGCTCTAGAGGAGTTACTTAAATGATCAAAGTTGGCGTACTTGGCGCAAAGGGTCGTATGGGCTCTGAAGTTGTCAAAGCAGTTGAAGCAGCTAGCGATATGCAGTTGCATGCAGCAATTGATCTTGGCGATTCCATCGACAAAGTAATTGGCGCAGATGTCGTAGTTGATTTCACCAATCCAGATAATGTCATGAAGAATCTTGAATTCTTAATCAACAATGACATTAATGCAGTTGTTGGTACCACTGGTTTTGATGCGGGACGTATGGCACAGCTAGAAGGCTGGCTGGCATCGCACCCAAAAGTTGGCGTATTTATCGCTCCTAACTTTGCAATCGGCGCAGTTTTGATGATGGAATTTGCAAAGCAGGCTGCACCATATTTTGAATCTGTAGAAATTATCGAACTGCACCACCCAAATAAGGTAGATGCGCCATCAGGAACTGCAGCGCGCACTGCAGAGCTAATCAATCAAGCTCGCAGCGCAATGCAGAAGCAACCTGATGCTACAAATAGCGGCATCGAAGGTGCACGTGGCGCAAAGGTTGGCGACGTGCCAATTCACTCAGTTCGTCTGCGCGGGCTTGTTGCACACCAAGAAGTTTTATTTGGCGGACTAGGCGAGACCTTGACTATTCGCCATGATTCATTAGATCGAGTTGGATTTATGCCAGGTGTGCTACTTGGTTGCAGAGAAATCGTTAAGAACCCTGGACTAACAATTGGATTGGAGAAATTCCTATGAGCGAAATAACAATGTATTCAGCGGATTGGTGTGGAGATTGCCGCCGTTCAAAGCGTTTATTAGATGAACTTGGCGTTGCCTATGATGTTATTGATGTTGAAAAAGATCCAACTCAAATCGAAAAGGTAAAAGAGATCAACGGTGGCGC
>JALQWD010000196.1 GCA_023260175.1 Candidatus Nanopelagicaceae bacterium
ATTTTCAGTACGGAAATAACATTCGGGGGACGCTGACACCTGCAAATACGAGTTTGCTTGAATTAATTAGTTTTCCATCGCCACCAGTTGCAACACCTGTTGCGTTTGGATCTTCTTCGCCGGTTTCGACGACTACTCGCACCGGCAGGTTCATAGCTTTTGCGAAATCTAAATCGCGCTGATCGTGTGCAGGAACAGCCATGATTGCGCCAGTTCCATAATCTGCAAGTACATAATCTGAAGCCCAAATAGGTAACTTCTCACCATTTACTGGATTAATTGCATAGCGCTGCAAGAAAACACCAGTCTTAGGGCGATCAGTTGCAAGACGTTCGATATCAGATGCTGCGCGCACCTTTTCAAGATAACTTTCAAATTCTTGCTTTGCAGGAGATCCACCCGCTAGTTCTGCTGCTAGCTCTGAATCCACAGCAACCACCATAAATGTTGCGCCGTACAAAGTATCTGGACGGGTTGTGTAAATTGAAATTGGTTCAGTGCGACCTTCGATTTCGAAAGTTACATTTGCACCAGATGAACGGCCAATCCAGTTGCGCTGCATCAACAGCACCTTCTCTGGCCACTTTCCTTCTAGCTGCGCCATGTCATCTAACAAGCGATCTGCATAATCAGTGATCTTGAAATACCACTGATTCAATTTCTTTTTAGTTACTGCGTTATCGCAACGTTCGCAAAGTCCAGCAACAACTTGTTCGTTAGCTAAAACTGTCTGGCAATCAGGGCACCAATTAACTGCAGAATCTTTGCGATAAGCAAGACCACGTTCGTACATCTTTAAAAATAGCCACTGATTCCATTTGTAATATTCTGGATCGCAAGTATTGAAAACGCGCTCCCAATCAAATGAACATGCATAGCGACGCATCGAAGCTTTCTGCACCGCAATGTTTTCATAGGTCCAACCTGCAGGATCAATTCCGCGCTTAATTGCAGCGTTCTCTGCTGGTAGGCCAAATGCATCCCAACCAATTGGGTGCATAACATTGAAACCTTTTTGCGCCCAGTAACGAGCAATTACATCGCCAAGTGCGTATGCCTCTGCGTGACCCATATGTAAGTCACCAGATGGATATGGAAACATATCTAGAACATATTTTTTTGGACGAGAGTCATCTGCACGGCCAGAGTTAAATGGCGCAATCTGATCCCAGATTGGTAACCACTTCTCTTGAACATAAGCGAAGTCATACGCTTGATGTTCGGTGCTCATTTGCTCTCCTTTTTAATCTTGTGGACCTGAGGGGATTTGAACCCCTGACCCCTTGCATGCCATGCAAGTGCGCTACCAGCTGCGCCACAGGCCCCTGCATTGCGGCAAATTCTACTTACTTTAAAAGCTACTTCTCGCCACCTGATTCTTCGCCGAAAATCGGCTCAGGAAGTGATCCAGAATTATGTTCGACCAAATTCCAGCCCTTTGGCGTTGTTGAAAGAATCGACCAAGCAGCATTTGAAAGGCCGCCGATGGAACCCCAAGTCGTCATTGGCAGACTTAACATCGAACCCAAAATACAACGAGCAGTTCCACCATGCGTTGCCACAACTAAAGTCTGATTAGTTTTTCCTTCAAGAGCTTCATAAATTGCTTCGGTAGCTCGCGCAGCTACCTCACTGCGACGTTCGCCAACATCGCCAGCTGGATTGTCATCACCGTCAATCCATCGGATGAAATTTTCGATATCAGTTTCGCGAATTACATCGCCAGTCTTGCCTTCCCAATTACCACCATCTGTTTCGCGAAGTCGCTTATCTTTTTTGATTTCTAACCCAATTAAATCTGCAAGAGCTTTTGCTGTTGTGTGAGCGCGTGATAGGTCGCTGGAAATAATTGCAGTTGGTGAGAGTCCAGTAAGTAATTTTCCTGCGCGCGCTACTTGAACTAAACCTGTTTCATTTAGCGGAATATCAGTTGAGCCTTGAAAACGGTTAGCGATGTTCCAATCGGTTTGGCCGTGGCGCCAAAGGACTATCTTGTTATGTTCGTGGCTCATCGAGTTTCATCCACATGCAGAGGAATTGTCGGGCAATCGTTCCAGAGTCGATCCAACATGTAATAGCGACGTAAGTTTTCAGTTTGGATATGAATAACTAAATCTGAATAATCAATCAGAATCCATTCTTCGCCATTTTCGCGACGAACCGGCTTTTGATCAATACCCTTTAACTTCTCTTCAATCTCGTCTGCAATTGCTTCGACCTGCTTTGGATTGTTGCCTGAAACAATTAGAAATGCTTCAGAAAGCAGGCTCTGTTCTGAGAGATCAATAGCCACAAGGTCAGTTCCTACTTTGTTGACTGCAGCCTGAGCTGCAACATCTAACTCTTTACGAACTAAATCACTTACTGGCATATAGCTTCCTCTCAAGAATGTACTTACGCACACTTGGCGAAGTTCCGTTTACTTGGCTATCAGATCTAATTTCTGTAGCTGAGATATCGATAGCCCCGATATCTAAACCATCGCCACTGTCACCTGGGCGATCAATAACGATAAAACTTACCTTCTCTTGTAATTCATCTGTGCGATGCCACTTATCGATATTTGCATAAGCATCACTGCCGATAATCCAGAAAAGTTCGGCTCCACTATTTTCTAGCTCTTCGACGGTATCAATTGCATAAGTTGGACCTTGGCGATTAATTTCAGTATCGCTTACTGATACCTTCTCTTTGATTCCGCTTGGCAGATCCGCAACTGCCAACTTGCACATCGCTAAACGCTCTTGACCATCCGCTTTTGGTGCAGCTTCGCGAAGTCTCGGTTCTCCGGCAGGGATCAAGATAATTTCATCAACAATTTTCCTTGAAATTAACTCAACGGCCACTCGAAGGTGTCCATTATGGATGGGATCAAATGTCCCACCGTAAATACCTAACTTCTTAACGGCTCTTAGCGTCCTAGACGAAGTGTTAAATAAAGTAACAAGCTAAGTACTCCAAAAGCAGTTAAGCCGAAAACGATTGGATCCTGTGGCAGGTGACGCGTTGCTTCTTCTAAATGGAACATACCTGAATACTACTTGCCAGCAAGCAAATCTTTGAATTTCGCCTCGTCGATAATGGCCACACCTAGTTCCTCCGCCTTTTTCGCTTTAGATCCAGGCTCTGCGCCGACCAATACATAGTCGGTCTTCTTAGATACCGATGATGACGCTTTGCCGCCGTGCGCAAGGATTACTTCATTTATTCCGTCACGGGTGAAAGATTCCAAGCTGCCGGTAACTACAAACGTTAAACCGGCAAGGGTTTGTGGTGATTGTGAAGTTGCCACTAATTCCATCGCAACGCCTGCCTTATCCCAGCGATTAATGATCTCTTGATGCCACTTCACTTTAAACCAATCAACAATCGAATCGGCAATAACTCCGCCGACTCCATCTACTTGAGAAAGTTCATCAGCACTTGCTTTGGAGATCGCATCGATGGATTTGAAATTATTTGCAAGCGCTTGCGCAGCAGTTGGTCCAACATGTCGAATAGATAGAGAGACAATAACGCGCCAAAGCGGTCTGCTCTTTGCCACATCAAGTGCATCAAGCAATTTCTGAACGTTTGCGCCAGCGCTGCCATCTTTCTTGGTAAAGAATGGCGACTTAGCTAATGAATCGGCAGTTAAATCAAAGAGTTGAGATTCATCTTTAACAATATCGGCATCAAGAAGCGCGTTTGCTGCTTCGTATCCCAATACATCGATATCTAGCGCCGCACGTGAACCGATGTAGTAAAGACGCTCACGAAGTTGCGCTGGACAACTCTGCGCATTTGGGCAACGAAGATCAACATCGCCTTCAGATTGTTCAACTAGCTTTGTGCCGCAATCTGGACAGGTAGTTGGCATTTCAAATTTGCGTTCTTTGCCGGTGCGCTTCTCGGTTACCGCAGATAGAACTTCCGGAATTACATCGCCAGCTTTTCTAATAACTACGTAATCGCCGATTAATACACCTTTGCGTTCTACCTCTTGCGAATTATGAAGCGTTGCATGGGTAACGGTTGATCCGGCAACCAATACCGGTTCCATGACTGCAAAAGGAGTTACTCGGCCTGTGCGTCCTACGGAAACCTGGATATCGATTAATTTAGTAACGACCTCTTCTGGCGGATACTTATAGGCAATTGCCCACTTAGGTGCGCGAGAGGTAACGCCAAGTTTCTTCTGTAATTCGCTCTGATCTACCTTAATCACAACGCCATCAATTTCATGTTCTAAATCATGGCGATGTTCTGCGTAATTAGCGATGAATTTCTCTACCTCTTTGCGGCTCTCTAATACTTTGAAATGCTTGCTCGTAGGTAATCCAAAGCTCTTGAGCAATTCATAAGCATCGCTCTGGTGTTCGAATTGCATAGCTGTAGCGCCAATGCCATGAACCAAAACGCTTAGTGGACGTGATGCAGTTACGCGTGGGTCCTTCTGGCGTAAGGAACCAGCTGCACCGTTACGTGGATTAGCGAAAGTTGGCTTGCCCGCCTCTTCTAGAGATGCATTCAATTCATTAAATGCTTCTATTGGAAAATAGACTTCGCCGCGAACTTCAATTAAATCCGGAACGTTCTTGCCCTTTAGTTCGTGTGGCAAATCTTTAATAGTTTTTACATTTAGCGTCACATCTTCACCGGTAGTGCCATTGCCGCGGGTAAGCGCTTTTGTCAGTACACCTTTTTCGTAACGAAGATTAATTGCTAAGCCATCAATCTTTAGTTCGCATAACCACTTTGCATCTGGCGCATCTTTCTCAACACGATCAAACCAGGCGCCAAGCTCCGTAGCATCAAAGACGTTATCCAAACTCATCATCTTCTCTAGATGATCGACCTGCTCGAAAGTGGTAGCAAAGCCACCTCCAATACCTAATGTAGGTGAATCTTCTGCGCGAAGTTCTGGATGTGCTTTTTCGATCTCCTCTAGTTCGCGCATTAATTTGTCGAACTGCGCATCCGTGACGGTTGGATTATCTAGAACGTAATAACGGAAAATATGATCGCGAATCTCTTCGGTTAACTCTGCGATTCTTTGACGTGGATTCATGCAGTCTCACAGATAGTTGCAGAGCCAACCACGCGATCGCCATCGTAAAGAACTGCAGCTTGTCCTGTTGCAAGGCCAAGTAACGGCGCCGCTAATTCGATTTCAACGCCATCGGTTGTCTGACGGTATTTGCAATCAAGCGGTGCGCCGTGTGCGCGAACCTGAACAAAACCATTTATCCACTCTGTTCCGGGATTTGGTCCGCACCAAACAGGGTGCTCTCCCACAATTCGATTCACTGCTAAATCTTCTCTAGAACCTACGACAACTGTGTTGCTCTTAGGTTCGATCTTCAAAACAAATCTTGGATTGCCATCTGCCGCAGGAACTGTAAGTCCTAAACCTTTTCGTTGACCGATTGTGTATGTATATGCGCCTTTATGGTGGCCGATCACCTTTCCTTCTTGATCAACGATCGGACCCTCTTCGCTGCCTAATCTTTCACGTAACCAACCTGCATTATCGCCACTTGGTACAAAGCAGATGTCATGGCTATCAGGCTTATTTGCAACTGCTAAACCTTTCGCCTCTGCCTCTTTGCGAATATCAACTTTTTCAGTATCGCCTAATGGAAAATGTGCGCCTTGAAGTTGTTCGCGATTTAAAACCGCCAAAACATAAGATTGATCTTTACTGTTATCGATTGCGCGATGCAGAGTTCGTTCGCCATTTGTTTCGCGCATATTTGCATAGTGGCCAGTTACTACACCATCAAAACCCATCGCTTTTGCGCGATCTAATACCGCGGCAAATTTGATTTTTTCATTGCAGCGTAAGCATGGATTTGGAGTACGACCGGCTGCATATTCGGACATAAAGTTTTCGACAACGCCATCATGAAACTCTTCTGCCATATCCCAGATATAAAAAGGAATACCTATTACATCTGCTGCGCGACGCGCGTCATGAGAATCTTCAATTGTGCAGCAACCACGTGCGCCAGAACGGTATTTCTGCGGATTAGATGCAAGCGCTAAATGCACGCCAATTACTTGATGACCTGCCTCTACAGCACGACTTGCGGCTACAGCAGAATCTACGCCGCCTGACATCGCTGCTATCAACTTCATTTTGCAGCACGCGCCTTATTTACTACGTCTGGCAATACCTCTAAAACTTTACGAACATCTGCTTCGGTACTTAGAGCGCCAAGTGAGAGGCGCAAAGTTCCGATTGCTTCATCTTCGGATCTGCCAAGCGCTAAAAGCACATGGCTTGGTCGATGCACACCTGCGCTGCAAGCAGAGCCAGTAGAGCACGCGATTCCTTCCATATCCATTAACAGCAAAAGTGTTTCGCCTTTAGTGCCAGGGAAAGAGACATTCACAATTCCAGGAAGCGCATTTGCAGGGGTATTAATCAGCGCATCCGGAATTGATTCTTTGATGCCCGCGATTAATTGATCGCGTAATTTAGAGATTTCTGCATATGGGTAAGTAGTTAGTGCTGCAGCGAAGGCGCAGATCGCTGGTGCATTTAAAGTGCCGCTTCTGATTTCTCGCTCCTGGCCACCACCATGAAGCAGGGCTGGAATATCTAATCCACGCTTTAGAACTAACGCACCCACGCCAACTGGACCGCCAACTTTATGTGCGCTGATTGAAAGTGCGGTTAAACCTTTAAATGAAACTGGAACTTTAAGTAGAGATTGCACCGCATCGCTATGTACCGGAATGTCACCTGCAATTTCAATTACCTTATCGATCGGCTGTAGCGCACCGATTTCGTTATTTGAATGCATCACAGATATCAGAGCGATTTCAGATCTGCGTTTAGTAACTAAATCTTTCAGAAAAGCTAAATCAATAATTCCCTCTTTGGTAATTGGAATTTGAATTAGCTCTGCGCCCTCTTTCTCAACTAACCATTCAGCTGGTTCAAGAACTGCTTTATGTTCAAAGCCAGAAATCACAATTACTTTCTTGCCTGACTTCCAGTACAGACCTTTAATTGCCAAGTTATCTGCTTCAGTGCCGGAACCGGTAAAGATAATTTCACTAGGTGCGCAATCAATAAAGGCAGCGATCTTTTCGCGCGCCTCTTCTAGCGCACGACGTTGATCGCGACCGAAATTATGTAGAGATGAAGGATTGCCTATCTGCTGAAGTTGCTTATTGAATTCGGCAAGCGAAATATCAGAGATTGGCGTTGAGGCCGCATGATCTAAGTAAATCGCCATGCGGGCATTCTACTTAAACTATTTACGTGCCTTAATTAGCTCGCTCGCCTTGGATAGAACGCTCTCTAAATCTCCAACAATGCCAAAATCAGCGATTCCAAAGAGTGGCGCCTCTGGGTCCTTATTAATTACGACAATGTTCTTGGATGTTTGCATACCTGCTTTGTGCTGAATGGCTCCAGAAATTCCGCAAGCAACATATAGATCTGGGCTTACGGTCTTGCCGGTTTGACCCACCTGCATTTCGTGTCCACACCAACCTGCATCAACTGCAGCGCGTGATGCGCCGATTGCCGCGCCGAGTGCATCTGCAAACTCTTCAACGCCGGACCAATCGCCATCAATGCCACGTCCGCCAGAGACCACAATCTTCGCCTCTGTTAATTCAGGGCGCGCTCCTTTAGCTTTGGGCTTTACGTTCTTAATAGTTACTAATGAATTGTCATCGCCCTCTAACTTAATTGGCGCAGGCACGCTTGCCGCTGGTTCAACAGAGTTAGGGCGCAAAGTAATTACCGGAATTCCCTTTGATACCTTGGCTTTAACGGTATAGCTACCACCAAAAATCGATTGAGTTGTAACAAAATCTGAGTCAACCGCAATGGCATCAGTAATGATTCCAGAATCAAGCGCAACTGCGATACGTCCACCTAGTTCTTTGCCATCCATAGTTGCTGCAACAAAAACTGCAGCGCAACCATTACTCTTTGCATATTCGGCAATTGCTTTTGCTGATTTAGATTCGACAACAATGCAATCTCCTGCGGCCGCAACCAACTCTGCAGTTACTTTTTCATTATCTGCAACTACTAATACTTTGCTCATATCAACTTCCTTTCTGCAAGGAAATTGACCAATTTTTCTGCTGCAGTTCCATCATCATCGATTTTAATTCCGGCTTCGCGCGGTGGCTTTGCAACTGCTTCTAGCACTTCAGTTCCAGAGGTTGCGCTCATAGAAATTGTGGCAATCTCTTTCTTCTTAGCTGCCATGATTCCCTTAAATGCTGGGTAACGCGGTTCGTTAATTTTTTCAACTACAGATAGAACTGCTGGAAAATTAGCTTCCATCTCTACTTGTCCGCTATCAGTTATGCGATTGATTGAGATTTTTTTAGTCGCAACATCGACATCAACTTTATTTGCGAAAGTTAATTGTGCGTGGCCCAAGCGAGCGCTGATCATCGCTGGAATTACGCTCATGCGCGCATCGGTACTTTCAACTCCACTAATTACAAAGTCATATCCGCCATCTGCAATTACCTTTGCCAATACTTCGGATGTTGCCATTGCATCTGCACCTGCGAGCGCTGGATCAGTAATCACGATCGCATTTGTTGCGCCCATTGATAATCCCTTACGTACCGCTTCTTGTGCACGCGTAGGACCCATTGAAATCAAAGTAATTGTGTGTTCGCCACCATCATCAACTGTGCCGCCATTTGCTTCGCAGATTCGCAGCGCCTCTTCTATTGCATACTCATCTAAATCATTGAGCACTGCATCAACGCTCTCGCGATCTACGCGGCCATTGATAAATTTCTTCTCAGCCCATGAATCTGGAACTTGCTTTACGGTTACGGCAATCTTCACGTGGCGATGTTACTCATGAGTAGCAATTCTTTACTAGTTATTTACCAAGTTGCAGTCGATTTCAGGGCAGACTAGCGCGCATGCTTCAGGCCGATCCACGTTATCTCGGCGCCATTCCAACCGAAGAGGGAACCAACTTCTCTATCTGGGCGGAGGCTGCCGACGCGGTTGAGGTCTGCCTATTTGATGAGGT
>JALQWD010000179.1 GCA_023260175.1 Candidatus Nanopelagicaceae bacterium
TGCGGCGCTCTTTAGATGGAACTGATCGCCATCAAATTTAAATCGCTTTGGATCTGCAAGTGTGGATCCAGATTGCACGCAGAGTAAAACTTCGTGTGAAGTCGAGTCTTCCTTATATGTGTAATGAAGATCGTTAGTTGCAAGTAGCGGAATATTTAATTCCTTAGAAATTTTGATTAGATCTGCTTTGACGCGATTTTCGATATCTATGTTGTGATCCATAATTTCAACAAAGAAATTATCTTTGCCAAAAATATCTCTAAACTCAGCGGCGGCTTTTACCGCTTCTTTGTAATTGCCCATGCGAAGACGAGTGGCAACTTCTCCGCCCACGCAGCCAGTAGTTCCGATAATTCCTTTGGCGTACTTGTTTAGAAGTTCGCGATCGATTCGTGGCTTGTAATAGAAACCTTCGAGAGATGAGAGCGATGCAAGCCTAAATAGATTGCCTAAACCTTCTTGGGTTTCGGCAAGTAGAGTCATATGTGTATATGCGCCACCGCCAGAAACGTCATCGTCGCCACCTTCGGCCCATTGCACGCGTCGTTTATCAAAGCGAGTTTCTGGAGCTACATAAGCCTCTAAACCAATGATCGGTTTGATTCCAGCTTTTTTAGCTTGCTTATAGAAATCAAATGCACCAAAAAGGTTGCCGTGATCTGTCATTGCGATGGCAGGCATTCCCTGGGCTGCGACCTCTTTTACTAGGTCGCCGACTCGAGCCGCGCCATCAAGCATTGAATACTCTGTGTGAACATGCAGATGCGCAAAACTGTTTTCAGAAGATTTTGCGGTCACGGGCTGGAGATTAGTCTTATGGCAAGACGGCGTCGCTTAGGCGCGATAGAGAGTCAGTTAAATCACGAGGGTATTCCGCGCGGACGCTAATTGGCAGCCCAGAGATAGGGTGGGTGAATTCGAGCGCTTGAGCATGAAGCCAAGGGCGGGTAACCCCAATTTCGGAGGCCAAGTTGGGATCTGCTCCGTAAGTTAAATCGCCGACAAGTGGATGGCGAATAGCGGACATATGCACACGAATCTGGTGTGTGCGTCCTGTTTCTAATTCAACTTTTAATAAAGAAACTGATCGATAATATTCAATAACTTCGTAGTGAGTGATACTTGGCTTACCGTCAGATACCACCGCCATTTTATAATCTTCTTTTGGATGGCGATCTATTGGTGCATCAATTGTACCGACGGCAGGTTCTAAGTGACCTTGCGCAAGTGCGTGATAAATCTTTTTGATTTCGCGATTACGAAACATATCTTTTAATTTCAAATATGCAGCTTCGGTCTTTGCAACCATCATTAGACCGCTAGTGCCGACATCTAGACGTTGCACAATTCCTTGACGTTCTGCAGGACCGCTTGAGGAAATTGGAATGCCTGCTGCAATAAGCGCACCGACAACAGTTGGCCCGGTCCATCCTGGACTTGGATGCGCTGCGCAACCAACTGGCTTATTTACAATCACTAAATCAGTATCTTGATAAACAATTTTCATCTCATCAAGCGGAGTCGGTGGAATTGCTTCGCCGCTCGGTGGTTCTGGTAGTAGAACTGTAATTATCTGCCCTGCTTGGACTTTGTCTGATTTACCTAGAACTTTATGACCTACTGATACTTCATCAGATTCAAGTAATTTCACAATTACACTTCTTGATAATCCAAGGACTCGGGCTAAAGCGCTATCGATTCTCTCGTTATCCAAGCCTTCTGGAATTTCAACGCTTCGTGTCTCACGCATCTTTTCGCACCTCTACAGGCGGGATGTTTTTGAAGGTCAACACAAAGGCAAGGATAGCGGCGCAAACAATGGCGCTATCTGCAATGTTGAAATTTGGCCAGTTTGGTAAAACGATCCAATCTGTAACGCTGCCACGTAAAAAACCTGGCGAATTAAATGCGCGATCCGTTAAATTTCCCAGAGCGCCGCCAAGCACCATTGCTAAGACAAAAGCCCAGTATTTGTTTGCGATCTTTGGTGCATAAAAGAAGCAGGTTGCAGATGCTGCGATGGCAAATAAGCCCAAAAGTACTCCAGCACCATTAGCGCCCAATCCAAATGCGGCGCCGCTGTTAGTTGTTAATTCGAATTTCAAAAATAGGAATTTAATGCTCTTGCCTGGCAGGTAATTTAAAGCCCATTGCTTTGTTAAGTAATCAGCCAACCAGATTGTGGCTGCAGTTAAATAACTAAGCTTTAGAAATTTAGCGGAATTAACGACGCTCTTCCTTCTGCTTGCAAGACATGCAGAGAGTTGCGCGTGGGAAAACTTCTAGACGAGCTTTGCCGATTTGGCTTCCGCAAACTTCACAGACTCCGTAACTCTTGTTATCGATTCGATCAATTGCACGTTCGGTCTGAATGACCATGTCGCGTGCATTAATTAGTAGTGACATTTCATGTTCGCGTTCGAAAGTTTTATTTCCAGCGTCAGCTTGATCATCGCCAGCACCTTCGCCGCCATCTTTGATGAGCGAATCCATTTCAGATTCAACTTTTGCTAATTCAATTCGTAGACGTTCTAGCTCTTTAGCTAAGTTACCGCGCATAGCTTTTAGCTCTGTTGCGTTCCACGATTCGTTGTCGCCAACAATAAGTGCAGCTGGCGCTGCCTTGATTGGTTTTAAATGTGTCTGTTTGCCACTCTTCTTTGGTGGTGGCGGTGGAGGCATCATTAAGCGCTTCTCTTCAACGATCGCCTCTGCAATCTGAGTTGAGGCCATCGCTACCTGAACCGTGTTGTTCTTGGTATCTACTTTTAAAGTTGCTTTAGAACCAACGATCGCAGAAGTTTTAATTGAATCATCTGCCTTCTTTACCGGCTTAACCGGCTTAGCAGGTGCAGCTTTCTTTGCGACTGCTTTTTTAACTGGCGCTTTTTTAACAGGAGGAGCCTTTTTCGCAGGCGCTTTCTTCGCGGGAGCTTTTTTAGCTGGCGCTTTCTTGGCAGGTTTTGCCGGTGCCTTCTTAACAGGTTTTGCAGGTTTTACAGGGGCTTTCTTTGCCGCCTTCTTAACCAATTTCTTCGCTAGTTTTTTAAGAGCCATGAGGGGCGAAACTTTAATTTGTTATAGGTCACTGCGCCAATTTGGCGCGCGATTAGGCGGTCAATTAGAATTCC
>JALQWD010000005.1 GCA_023260175.1 Candidatus Nanopelagicaceae bacterium
CACCTAGAACGATTAATGAAAATACTAGAGCTCCACCATTGCGATAGAAAGTTGGGATGAAAGCCAAAGCTGCCCAACCAAGCAAAATATATTCGCCTACGTATAACCAACGCGGCGCTTTAAGCCAAACGATTCGCAGGAATGCAGTTGTAAGTGCACCGGCCCAGACTGCTATTAAAAGAATTTTGCGCTGAGAATCATTAAGCAAGAAAACTGCAAATGGCGTATAGGTACCGGCAATCAAGATTGGGATATTTGCATGATCAATACGGCGCCATAGTCCGCGATATTTATCGGACCAATTAACGCGATGATAGATCGCGCTACAAGTAAATAAAGTAACTGCAGTTAGGGTAAAAATACCTAACGTGATACGCCCGCGTAATTCAGATGCAGCGGAAATCATCACAAGCCCTGCAACAAGCGAAATAGGCGACATCACCAAGTGAATAACTCCGCGAAGCTTTGGTTTTGCAAGCGTGTTCATAGCTTGAGCCTATTACTTAATGCGTAGCGAATTGGTCACAACAAAAAGACTAGAAAGCGCCATTGCCGCTGCGCCGTACATCGGATGAAGCAAGCCAAGAGCTGCAACTGGAATTCCGATTACGTTGTAGAAGAGCGCCCAGACCAGATTGCCACGAATAGTTCCAAGAGTCTTCTTTGATAGATCTAGCGCATCGGTAATGGATTTAAGCGCAGGGTTGGTCAAAGTGATATCTGCAGTTGCAATCGCAGTATCGGTACCAGTTCCCATGGCCATTGATAAATCAGCTGCAGCCAGGGCAGCGGCATCATTTACGCCATCGCCAATCATCAGCACTTGTTTGCCTTCAGATTGCAGCTTCTTTATATGTTCGATTTTGGCTTCCGGAGTTGCCTCTGAAACCACATGATTTTCATGAATTCCCACGGCATGCGCTGTAGCCATTGCTACTTCCGCGTGATCGCCAGTTAATAACCAAACGTTAATTCCACGAGAATTTAAAACAGAGATGGCGGTCTGCGCATCGCCCTTGATGGAATCACCAACGGCAAATACTGCAAGGGCAACACCTTCCCAAGCCAAAACCGAAACAGATAGACCAGCTGCTTCATTATCTGCAATCGCTTTTGCAATCTTTGGATGGAAAGCCATTGAAGAATGCGCAACTGCCGCAGGTGAACCAATAATCACAATTGCTGGATGTGTTGCAGATTCTGTTTTGATATGAATGCGACCTGCGGCACCGGCTCCTGGCGTAATTTGAAAATCGCTAACTGCAAATGGTCTTTCGATTTTTGCAAAGCGAACAATTGCTTCTGCGATTGGATGATTGTTTTGAGATTCAATTGCTGCAGCAGATTCTAAAATTCTCTGTTCTGTGGCAACTTCAGACCAAGTGCTTCCTAAAATTGATGCAGCTTCTGGAACCACGGTGGCGCTAACAACTTTCATCTGGCCAGTTGTTAGTGTGCCAGTTTTATCTAGAACCACATCGGTGATGCGCTTTGCGCTCTCTAACGCCGATGGCTTACGAAGCACAATTCCGCGCTGCGCACCACGACCAGATGCCACAAGCAGAGCCACCGGGGTAGCTAAACCAAGCGCACATGGACATGCGATAACTAGTACTGCAACGGCGATTTCGATCGAACGCGCAATAGAAGCACCATTTGTATAGCGCCAGAAAACAAAGGTCGCGATAGCCAAAGTGGTAACAATCGGAACGAAGATTTCTGAGATGCGATCTGCCATGCGCTGAATAGGCGCCTTTTCGCCCTGCGCGCTAATAACCATCGCGGTAATACGCGCAAATTCGGTCTCTTTGCCTACTCGTGTAGCGCGAACTTCCAGGCGACCGTTTTGGTTAACAGTTGCTCCAATTACGCGATCTCCAGGTGCAACTTCAACTGGCGCAGATTCGCCTGTAATAAGTGAGTTATCAACTGTAGATGAACCAGAAACAACAACGCCATCAGTTGCGATGCGCTGACCCGGAAGCACAATAAAGATATCGCCAATCTCTAAATCTTCAATCGAAATTACCTGTGGCAGACCGCCGCGCTTAACTGTTACATCTTTAGCAGAGATCTTAAGTAGTTCTTGCAGTGCGCTACTTGCACTGCGCTTTGCGCGAGATTCAAGATAACGACCAAGAATCACGAGCGTTACTACAGATGCTGCAACTTCAGTGTAAACAGATTCCAAATCATTAAGCGCTGCATAGATAGACCAGATAAATGCAGTTAGCGAACCAAGAGAAATTAAGTTATCCATTGTTGGATGGAAGAAATTACGAATCGCTGCGCGGTGAATCGGGAAAGCCACAATCAGAACAACCGGTGCGCTCAATATAAGAAGCGCAACATTAACCATCTGATGAAAGCTATCGGTAGGAATTTCAAGATTGAAGTATTTAAATGCTTCGACAATCCAATTTCCAAAAATCATCTGCAGATCCATGCTCATAGAGAAGAGCATCACTGGAATTGTGAAAATTAAACCGAAAATCAGAGCAATTGCAGATTTCTTGCTGTGGAGAGTAATGCTTTCGTTATCGCCGATTTCCTTACCTTCATAACCAGCAGAAGAAATCTTCTTAATAATTTCTTTTGCAGTAATTTCAGCAGGAGCCAAAACATGAGCGGTTTCCGCAGCAAAATTAACGGTGGCAGAGACGCCAGGCATTGAATTTAAAGCTCGTTCTACAGAATTAACGCAGGCATTACAGGTCATACCTGTAACTTTGAAAGTTCTTGGTTCTAATGCAATTTTGCTATCTGTATCAGCCATTTAAACGCTTAATAACCTCATCTTTTAATAGACCATTAGTGGTCACGCCGCTATTGCCGAATGGTCCAGGAACGCCCTTTAGATCCGTATAGCTTCCGCCAGCTTCACGCACAATTACATCAAGCGGCGCCATATCCCAGAGCGCAAGTGAAGGTTCGATTGCTACATCCATTACGCCTTCTGCGACCAACATATGTGACCAGAAATCACCAACTGCGCGAGTGCGCCATGCCTCATTAAATAGAGATTGGAATCCCGCAAAGTGATCGCCAAATCCTACGAAATCTGAATAACCAAGGTGTGCATCTTTAATCTGTGCAACCTTTGAAACGTTAATTTTGCGTGGGGCACCTTTATGTGGATTGCTATCAGAATCAAAAGTTGTGTAAGCGCCACCGCCCTTTGTCGCAAACCAGGTACGTGCAAGCGCTGGAGATGAAACTAGTCCAACTACAACTTCGTGCTTGTCATCTTCAACTTCAACAAGCGCAATCAATGTGGACCAAACTGGAAGACCGCGTAAAAATGATTTGGTCCCGTCGATCGGATCGATTACCCAGTAACGCTTCTTACCTGAAATATCTGCGCCAAACTCTTCGCCAAGAATTCCATCTTCTGGTCGCTCAGCTTCCAAAATTTCACGTATGCACTTTTCGGTTGCTTTATCAG
>JALQWD010000049.1 GCA_023260175.1 Candidatus Nanopelagicaceae bacterium
AAGCGAACAACGTTCAAAGTTGTTTCATTGGCGAATAGTGAATTATTACGGAAATATTCCAGCTTCTCTTCGAGCTCTGCCACACTCTTTGGCGCATCCTTTAAACCAAGTGGTTCAGCGCTCTTTGCCCATTCGGCAACATATTGATCAGCCGAGGTTTCGAATTTATAGCCAAGCGCCTCGTAAGTCTTTAAGAAGCCATCAGTAAATGCACAGTGCACCCATAACAAATATTCTTCGGCTTTAGCTGCGTATTCATGCTCTATGCCATCTTTGCCTAGGTATTTTCCAGTAACACGCGAATGCATTTCATTTACTCGACGCGCTTCTTTTTCAATAAATTCTGTGGCGCCGAAAGATGTAATCGTTAACCATTTAGTTGTGCCTGCTAATCGCCCAAGTGGATCTTCTTGATATCGCGAATGTTCCGCTACGCCAGCAAGTGCAGCGGGATGTGCAGCTTGTAATAGAAGAGCGCGTACGCCACCAACTATTGTTGAGACACAACCATGTACTTCCCAGACAGCAGATTCCGGTCCAAATAGACCTTCATCATCGCCTTCAAGCATTTGATATGCCCACTTTGGAGCGCCATCTTTAGAACCAGAAACTACTTCGCGGAAGCGGTCAGCTAAAGGTTTAGTTAAAGGAAAATTACTTAAATCTGGCACCGGCAAAGTATTAGTCATCCATTAAACTTTTACTATGACTCAGGACATGTATGCGGCGGAAGCTAAAGAGCGATGGGGCCATACGGATGCATACAAAGAATCGCAGAAGCGATTAGCTGGATATTCCAAAGAGGATATTGCTAAAGCGCAATTAGCAATGCAGGAAGCTACCAATGTGGTGCTTGCCGCGATGAAAGCAGGCCTTCCGGCGGAGAGCCAAGAAGCAATGGCTGGCGCTGAGGCTCATCGCAGATCAATAAGTGACTATTGGTATGACTGCTCCTATGAAATTCATACTGGGCTGGCAACCATGTATTTAGCTGACCCTAGATTTACTGCGCATTACGAGACTCAACAGGCAGGGCTCGCCAAATATATTCACGATGCGATCATTGCTAATGCTATAAAAAACGCTTAGTTTTTCTCATGGCTAAAACATGGACCAACTGGGTAGGAAATCAATCATTTGAAGCTGCGGATATCGTCCAAGCACAAAATGAAAGTGACGTTGTAAGTATCATTAAGGATGCCGCTAATCGCGATCTTAATGTACGCGTTGCAGGCTCTGGACACTCCTTTACACCAGTTGTCGAAACTACCGGAATTGTTATCGAACCAGTTGGCTTAACTGGAATTAAATCTGTCGACAAAGAGAAGGCGCGAGCAACTATGGGCGCCGGAACTACAATCAAAGAAATTGGCGAACCGCTTTGGGAAGCAGGATTTGGTTTGCGCAATCAAGGCGATATTGAAGCACAGCGAATTGCAGGCGCAATCGCTACAGGCACGCATGGTTCTGGTACTCAATTTGGTTCGTTCTCTGCCGCAATGGTTGGTTGCAGATTAGCTACCGCTTCGGGCGAGGTGATTAACATTGATGAATCTACCCCTGATCTACTTGCTGCAGCACAAGTTTCTGTCGGCACATTAGGCGTGATGACCGAAGTAACTATGCAAGTAAAGCCGCGCTATCGCCTACAAGAAGATATTCGTCATGAAACATTTGAAGATGTTATGGGCAATTATCAAGAGCGCGTTAAAAACAACCGTAACTTTAATTTCTTCTGGTTTCCAAGCGAAGAATCTGCTGCGCTATACAACATTGAATTACCTAAAGGCGAGCGCGCCACAGATACCTGCCATGTGAAGATATTTAATGATGTAACAGATGATGTTCCAGATAGCGATGTAGAACATCATCGCGTTGATCGTGCTTACAAGATTTACACAATGGTCTATGACCCAAATTTCCATGAATTGGAATATTTCATTCCCCTTCACCTGGCCAATGATGCAATCCGTGAGCTACGTGAATTTATGCTTGCTTCCCTACCGATGAGCGTTTTCCCTATGGAAGTTCGTTCTGTAGGCGCTGATAACGCGTGGCTCTCTTCTCAATATAAAACCGATACCTGCGTGATTTCCGTTTCCGGTAAGCCAGGCACTGATTATTGGGATTACTTGAAGGCCGTGGATAAGCTACTTGGTAAATATCAAGCGCGCGTGCACTGGGGCAAACTCCATTTCTTAACTAAAGATCAGTTATTAGAGCGCTATCCAAAGGCAGAGGATTTTATAAAGATCCGTCGCGAACTAGATCCAAAAGGAATGTTTCTAAATAAGCATCTAGCGCCATTGCTGGCTTAGAGCCGCTTAATTAGTACTTTAGCCAGTAATCCTTCATATATTTCTCGCCCTCATCGCAGAAGAGAGTTACAACAGTCTCAAGGTTGTGTTCTTCTTTTAACTTCTTGGCTGCAATTAGGTGCGCGCCAGATGATGGGCCAACAAATATTCCGTGAGTACGTGCAATGCGACGCATCTCTTCAATTGAATCATTTGAATGAATATGCACGAAACCATCAATTTCATTTTCATGGCGCTGGATAATTCCAGGTACGAATCCATCTGAGATGCCTTCAATCAAATGCTTCTCTACTTCACCGCATGCAATTGTGCATGACTCTGATGGTTCGAGTGCATAAATTTCGCAATCTGGATTAGCTGCTTTGAAAGCTTTGCCAACACCGATGATTGTGCCACCGGTACCAACTCCGCCAACAACCAATTGTGGCTTTGATGGAAGTTGGGCAAGAATTTCTTGTCCTAACCATTCGGTGTTTTCGTTTACGTTCCATTCGTTATCAAATTGCTGCGGTGCAAAGTAGCCAGGTTCTTTGCCCAAACGACGGCACTCTTCGAGCGCTTCGTTAACATGGAAATCACCAATGGTACGAACTTCCGCACCGAACGCTTTTGAAATTGCAACTCGCTCTTGCGAAAGACCTGTTGGCATAACAACCAACATCTTGTAACCCTTAACTGCAGCAACCATTGACATCGCGGACGTCGACCATGCTGCGCATCCAGCGCCGCGCGGGCTCCTCGACGAAGTGGAAGAGCAGGGCCGAGAATGCGACGGCCGCCGCGATCAGCCCGATGACGACGAGTTTCATCCCCCACATCGGCAGCGCCAGCCGGTACTCCTGCGCA
>JALQWD010000067.1 GCA_023260175.1 Candidatus Nanopelagicaceae bacterium
GTTCTTCCGGTGTTGCCATCAAAATTGCATCAAGTTGACCCTGGCCAACGATGACGTGCATTTCACGACCGATACCTGAATCTGATAAAAGTTCTTGAATATCAAGCAAGCGAGATGCTTCGCCGTTGATCTGGTATTCAGATTGTCCGTTGCGGAAAAGGATGCGAGAGATAGTGACTTCGGTGTAATCAATGTTGAGTGCGCCATCGCTATTGTCGATTGTCACTGCAACTTCTGCGCGACCTAGCGGCGCGCGACCTGATGTACCGGCGAAGATGACATCTTCCATCTTTCCACCGCGAAGAGATTTTGCACCCTGCTCACCCATTACCCAGCTGATCGCATCAACTACGTTTGATTTACCTGAACCATTTGGGCCGACCACGCAGGTAATGCCAGGCTCGAGAAGAAGGGTCGTAGATGACGCGAAGGACTTAAAGCCCTTGATGGTCAGACTCTTCAAATACACGCGGAGAACCTATCGGGTTTGGCAGGCAGGACAGAAGCGCGACGAGCGGTTAGCGAAGGCAATTCTCGAAATTTCTTGGCCACACCTGCGACATGGCTCACCTTCTCGACCATAAACGGCGAGAGATCTTTCGAAATATCCACTTTCACCATTTACGTTGATATAGAGCTCATCGAAGCTGGTGCCTCCGGCTTTAAGCGCTCTAGCCATAACCTTTTGGGCGGCGGTCAGAATATTTAGCGCCTGAGTGGAGCTCAGTTCCTCGGCAATAGTTTCAGGATGGATCTGCGCATACCAGAGCGCTTCATCCGCGTAGATATTTCCGATTCCGCTAACAACGCTCTGATCCAAAATCACTTTTTTAATTTGACCACGCTTCTTCAAAATCTTGGCCACAATCTCTTTTTTATTTAAGGATTTATCAAATAAATCAGGCGCAATATGTGAAACTACATTTGGTACATCACCATCAAGTTGATCAACACAGAGCCATCCGAATGTTCTTTGATCTATAAATCGCATCTCATTGCCATTTGAAAGTTCAAAATTAGCTCGTAAATGCTTCTCGTATTCGCTGCCACTTTTTTGAATTTTAAACTGGCCGCTCATGCCAAGATGAGCTACTAATACTTCAGGGCGATCAAATTCCAACCACATAAATTTGCCGCGTCGCTTAACGGATTTAATTTTGGCGCCTTTAAAGATACTGAGTTTATTTAGTGAATCGCTACGTAGAGCACGTGGGTGTAATTGTTTAACTGCAGATATCTTCTTGCCGACTACATGTTTCTCAAGGCCAGCTCGAACTGTTTCGACCTCAGGAAGTTCCGGCATTACAAGCTGAGTTTCTCGTATGCAATGCGCGCAGCAATTTGTTCCGCTTCGCGTTTGCTCTTTCCTTCACCTGTTGCAATTTCATTTCCGCCCACAACTGCAATGGCGACAAAAGTTTTATCGTGGTCTGGCCCAGATTCAGTAATTAAATACTCTGGCGCAGAGATCTTTCGCGCTGCTGCGAGTTCTTGCAGCGCAGTCTTTCCATCAAGCCCAGCACCGCGATCTTTTGCGCTTTCCATTGTCGAAACAATTAAGTCTCCAACAACCTTCTGGCTGACAGCAAAACCATGGCTTAGATAAATCGCGCCGATCAACGCTTCGAGTGAATCTGCAAGCAATGAATTCTTATCGCGGCCGCCAGTTACCTCTTCGCCTTTTCCAATCCGCATGTATTGGCCAAGCTCTAGGGTGCGCGCAATGTCTGCGAGCGCGCGCATATTTACAATTCCGGAACGAAGTGGAGATAGCCGAGATTCATCTAGATCTGGATATCGTCTATAAAGCTCTTCCGTGACAACTAAACCTAAAACAGAATCGCCTAAAAATTCTAAGCGCTCGTTAGTTTCTGTAAGAGAATTTTCGTACGCGTATGAACGATGAGTAAATGCTAATTCGAGAAGCTCTTGTCTTATCTCTAAGCCAAGTCGCGCTTTTAATTGCGCGAACATAAAATCAAACCTCTACGACTTGGCGACGGTTATATGTACCGCAAGTTGGGCAAGCTGTGTGCTGAAGCTTTGGCTGTTGGCACTGTGCGCAGGTAGAGATTGCAGCAGCAGTTGTTTTCCATTGGCTACGACGTGAACGTGTCTTTGAACGCGACATCTTTCGCTT
>JALQWD010000069.1 GCA_023260175.1 Candidatus Nanopelagicaceae bacterium
TGCAATGCTCAATATTGCGAACAATGAAGCGCATCCACATCAGCGAACTATGGAATTTCTCTTCCAGCATGTACCAACAGCAATCAACGGTGATGGCAAAGTTGAGAGCGTAACTTTTAAAACCCCTGAGGGAGAGAAAACAATCAATTGTAATTTGGTTATCTCTGCAATTGGTTACACACCTAAGCCAGCCGAAGGTGTAACTGTTGAAGCGGGGAAAGTTGCAAACACTGATGGCCATGTTGAAGGCAATATGTATGTAGTTGGATGGGCTAAACGCGGACCATCTGGCGTAATCGGCACGAATAAATCAGATGCTGCTGATGTCATGAAGTTGTTGGTTGAAAAACTTCCAGCATCAGCAAAAGAAAAATTTGATTTAGCGGCTGCCCTAGATGCAAAGATTATTTCTCAACCTATTTGGGAGAGAATTAATCAAGCAGAAGTCTCTGCTGGTGAAGCGCTTGGAAAGCCTCGTTTAAAGGCTGTTTCCCGCGAAGAATTGCTCAGTTTGGGTAACGAATAGTTCTTTAGTATTATTCGCAGGCTTGAATAATTAAATATTGCGCCCGTAGCTCAACGGATAGAGCATTTGACTACGGATCAAAAGGTTAGAGGTTCGAATCCTCTCGGGCGCGCATAGTTACTTCATAAATAGCGCATTTAAGCGGCGGGTGGTGAAGTAGAGACCGCCGGCTACGAATAGCGCGAAGTATGCAAGGTGAATAAATATAGAAGCATCAACTGTTCCCAAAGTGAGCATGCGCATCAGATCAATTCCCTGTGTAAGCGGTGTCCAATAAACGATGTTTGCAAGCCAATTAGGAAGAATTGAAAGCGGGAAGAAAGATCCACTAAATAATGTAAGCGGCAGAATTGCAATATTAATTAGCCCCATGTGTTGGAAGCTTGTCATATAACTTGTGCATGCCATACCAATTGCAGCGAATCCAAAACCAATTAGCGCACCAGCGGGAACTGCTAATAAACCCCACCAAGATTTGATTAGACCCAAAGGAGTAACGATGGCCATAAATGCTGTTGAATAAAGTGCACCACGTAGTAACGCCCAAGCAATTTCCCCGAGTGCAACATCCATCGGCCCAAGGGATGTTGCGAGCATTGCGTGATAAAGACGTGATTCATGAATCTTGAAAAATACATTCCAAGTCGCATCCATAATCGCGCCCATCATCGCCGCAGATGCGAGTAATCCGGGAACTACGAAAGCTGCATAACTAACCATCTGGCCGTTATCTAATTTGATTTCACCAATGAAATTTCCAACGCCGTAACCAAATACAACTAAGTTGAGTAGCGGTTCGATAAATCCACTTGCAACAACCATCCACGCTGATGATTTGAATTGAATCCAGCTACGCTCAAGGACAACGCGTGCACGACCAGAGTAGATACCTTCACCAGGTTTTCCGATGCGTTTCTCTGCAATAGCGATCGCTGATAGAAAACTCATTTTGCCAGCCTCTTATCAAAAGCACGGAAAGCAAGAGCTAATCCAACAACAATCATGGTTGCTAAGAAGAGCACGTGAACCCAGACCAAAGTAATTGGAATATCGTGGCCATAAGTTAAGTAGCGACCCAAATCAGTTGCGTGCCAAAGAGGTGAAATCCATCCAATCCAACGTAAATAAATCGGAATTGATTCAAGCGGGAAGAAGGTGCCACTTAAGAAGAACATTGGTTGAATAACAAAGCGACCAACGAAGGTAAAGAAATGATCTTCATTCTTAACATTTCCGGCAAAGGCGAGCATTACCGCGCCAAATGCCGCACCAGCCAAGATGCCAGCGGGAAGTGCTAACCAGGCATGTGGAGCCTTAAGCACGCCGAATGCGGCCATCACTAAGTAATAACAAGTAACAGTGAAGATATTTCGAACCATCGCAGCCCAATAAACACCTAGCGCAATTGCTCGGCCGCTTAGTGGCGTTGCATTCATACCAAAGAAAGTTTTATTCCATAAGAAGCCACTTAAGGTTGGAAAAATTGTTTCATCCATTGAGCCTTGAATGGCAGCGTTTGCAAGTAGCGCTGGAGCTAAGAAAACCAAGTATGGAACGCCATCAATTCCGCCAGAGCTGCGATTGATCAAAGTACCTACACCTGCACCGATTGCTAATAAATAGAGCAGTGGGTTTGCAACGGAGTACATAAAAATAATCATCGCAAACTTCTTCATGTTTGCGATGCGCGCTTCTAGAA
>JALQWD010000126.1 GCA_023260175.1 Candidatus Nanopelagicaceae bacterium
TTGATCCATTGTGTGGCAGATGATTGATTTAGCAGATTCTCCGCCAACCTTTTCCACAATTGCACGGAATAGTTCACGATTCTCTCCACGTTGAATCGCATCGACATCGGCGCCAATTAACTTAACGCCATGCTTCTGCAAGATTCCGCGTTCGTGCAGACCCATTGCAGCGTTAAGTGCAGTTTGGCCGCCAAGCGTTGCTAAAACTGCATCAGGACGCTCTTTGATAAGAATCTGTTCGATCGCTTCTGGGGTAATAGGTTCTACATATGTTGCATCAGCAAATTCCGGATCGGTCATGATTGTTGCTGGATTTGAATTAACAAGTACTACGCGAATGCCTTCACTCTTTAAGATGCGACAAGCTTGGGTTCCTGAATAATCGAATTCACAAGCTTGGCCAATGACGATTGGTCCTGAACCAATTACTAGAACGCTTTTGATGCCGGAATCAATTGCCATTGGCGTGCTCCTCCATCAATTTTACGAATCTATCGAATAAATAATTTGCATCGTGCGGACCAGCTGCAGCTTCTGGGTGATATTGCACGCTAAATGCTGGTCGATCAATTAAGCGCAATCCTTCTACCACTCCATCATTTAGACCGACATGAGTAACTTCCCCGCGGCCATAAACTGTTGTAAAAATTCCCTCCGTAGGAGCTTGCAATGCAAAACCATGATTGTGTGCAGTAATTTCTACTTTGCCTGTCAATTTATCTAAAACCGGCTGATTGATACCTCTATGTCCAAACTGCAACTTATAGGTCTCAAACCCGAGTGCGCGTCCGAGAATCTGATGGCCAAAGCAGATGCCGAAGATCGGAATCTCTGCCGCTAGTAATTCGCGCACCGTCTCTACAACGGAATCCATTGTTGAAGGATCTCCTGGACCATTAGAGAGGAAGACACCATCAGGCTTTGATGCAAGAATTGTTTCAGCGTTTGTATTAAAAGGCACTACTTCTACCTCTACTCCACGCTCTGCAAACGATCTTGGTGTTGCTGCTTTAATGCCCAAATCGAGGGCAACTACTTTAAATCTCTTATTAGGTGCCGCCACGACATAATTACTTGCAGTCGATACATCTTTAGATAAGAAACTTCCACTCATCTGCTCCATTTTGCGAACTTCAATGACCATATCTTCACGACTTAACTCTTCGCCGCTAAAGATGCCAACTCGCATTGCGCCGCGGTCGCGTAGATGTCTAGTTAATGCGCGTGTATCAATGCCAGAGATGCCGACAATATTCTGCTTTACAAGTTCCGCTTCTAAATCTTCGCTCGCGCGCCAATTGCTAGTTACTGGTGAAGGATTTCTGACGACAAAACCACTTACCCAAATTTTGGAAGATTCATTATCTTCAAGATTCCATCCGGTGTTACCGATGTGAGGAGCAGTCATCACAACAACTTGCTTGTGATACGAAGGATCAGTAAGCGTCTCTTGATATCCAGTCATACCAGTCGCGAAAACTGCTTCACCAAAAGTGCGTCCAATTGCGCCCCAGGACTGACCTTCAAAGATTCGACCATCATCTAGGACTAAGAATGCTTTAGCCATTGCTATTAGCCCTCCAACTTAATCGACCTTCAAAGAAGGTTGCTTGAACGCTGCCACCAAATTCCATTCCGTGAAATGGTGTGTTCTTGCTCTTTGATGCCACTAAATCACGATCCACTTTCCAAGATTTACTTGGTGCGAAGAGGGTTAAATTAGCAGGAGCGCCCTTGATTAGCGCCTTACCTTGCTTGTGATAACGACCAATTTCCGCCGGTTTGGTCGACATTCTCGTCTGCAACGTAGCTAAATCAATCAACTTTGAATCAACCATGGTCTGCCAAACGATTGAAAGCGCAGTTTCGAGGCCAAGCATTCCAAATGCCGCGTATTGCCATTCGCACTCTTTGCTCTCAGCAGGATGTGGCGCATGGTCTGTTGCGACGATATCAATTGTTCCGTCAGCCAAACCTTCGCGCAGCGCTATAACATCTGCCTCTGTTCGTAGCGGAGGATTTACTTTATAGATTGGATCGTAAGACTTAGCTAGATCATCAGTTAAAAGTAGATGATGTGGTGTTACTTCAGCGGTCACATTAATTCCTCGAGCTTTAGCCCAACGAACAATCTCTACGCCACCTGCAGTTGTTAAGTGGCAAACATGCAATCTAGATTGAACATGACCTGCAAGTAGTACATCGCGAGCAATAATCGCTTCTTCTGCTACTGCCGGCCAACCTTTTAAACCGAGTTGCGAGGAAATCAATCCTTCATTCATTTGTGCATCAACCGTCAACGATGGATCCTGAGCATGCTGCGCAATCACTCCGTCAAATTTCTTGATGTACTCAAGTGCTCGTCGCATTACCAAAGCATCACTTACGCAATTGCCGTCATCGCTAAATACTCGAACCTGTGCAACGGAGTCAGCCATCGCTCCAAGCTCTGCCAGCTCTTTACCGGCTAGACCCTTAGTAACTGCGCCAATTGGATAAACGTCAGTCAATCCACATTCTTGGCCAAGTCGATAAACCTGTTCAACCACTCCAGCTGTATCTGCAACCGGAGAGGTATTTGCCATTGCGCTTACCGCAGTGAAACCACCTTTTGCAGCTGCCGCAGAGCCCGATGCCACAGTTTCGGAATCTTCTTTACCTGGTTCACGCAAATGGGTATGTAGATCCACTAAACCTTGAAGTGCATATGTACCAGTACCGTTGATTACTTCGTGCCCATCCTTAGGAAGTCCACGGCCGATCTCTTGAATTACGTCATCAGCAATTGCGATATCAACTTCTGCTCCATTTAGGGAAGTGTTGGTAATTAAATATTTCACATTTCACCTGCTAGTAATAGATAAAGGATGGCCATTCGGATACTGATTCCGTTACTTACCTGTTCTACGATCACACTTCTTGCAGAGTCAGCTGATTCGGCTGTAATTTCCAGACCGCGATTCATTGGACCTGGATGCATCACAATCGCATTTGGTTTTAAGGTGCTCAATCTCTCTTGATTTAGACCGAAATAGCGTGAATATTCACGAGCACTTGGGAAGAATGAATCTGACATTCGCTCTAATTGCACACGTAACATCATCACTGCATCTACTTGAGGCAATACTTCATTTAAATCATAAGAAACGGTTGCCGGCCAGTGCTCTACCCCAACAGGTAGCAGAGTTGGCGGCGCAACTAGATAAACCTTTGCACCTAATTTATGAAGCAGTTGCACGTTTGATCTTGCCACTCGGGAATGAAGAACATCTCCGACGATTGCAACTTTAATACCAGCTAAATCATTGCCACCATGAGATAGATGCTTACGTATTGTGAAAGCATCGAGTAGTGCTTGACTTGGATGTTCGTGTGTACCATCGCCAGCATTTACTACAGAACCTGAAGTCCATTCAGAATCTGCCAGACGACGCGCTGCCCCTGATGCACTATGACGAATAATTACTGCATCTGCTCCCATAGCTTGAAGTGTTAGCGCAGTATCTTTTAGAGATTCTCCCTTGGAAACGGAAGAGCCCTTGGCGCTGAAATTAATAACATCGGCAGATAATCTCTTGGCGGCCGCTTCAAAAGAAATACGGGTACGAGTTGAATCCTCGTAAAAAAGATTAACAATGGTTCGTCCGCGAAGAGTTGGTAACTTCTTCATTGGGCCATCTGATACTCGCGCCAACTCCTGCGCTGTATCTAAAATTTGAATTGCCTCTTCGTAACTTAAATCGTTGATTGACAGAAGATGTTTCATTAACCCACCGCTACTTCATCGCGTCCATCAACTTCAGTTAGCAAGACTTTGACAGATTGAGCGATATTGGTTGGCAAGTTCTTACCTACGAAGTCAGCGCGAATTGGTAACTGACGATGTCCGCGATCTACTAAGACTGCTAATTGCACCGTGCGAGGTCTTCCAATTTCACCTAGCGCATCGAGTGCGGCTCGAATAGTTCTCCCTGAGAAAAGAACGTCATCGACTAGTACGACATCTTTACCTTCGATTCCTTCAACAGGAATATTGGTAGGCATTAAGGCGCGTGGGGCACGGGTACGTAAATCATCGCGATGGAGAGTTATATCCAAAGTGCCTGTTGGTACCTTTTTGCCTTCGATTAGCGAGATCTGCTCAGCGATTCGATTAGCTAGATGTGCACCACGAGTTGGGATGCCGAGAATTACGAGGTTATCCGAACCAGAATTACGTTCGAGGATCTCGTGAGAGATGCGCGTAAGCGCACGCGAAATATCCGCAGAATTCATTTTCTTCCACCTTCCCCACCTCTCTGGATGGGTCGTTAAAGGATGTTGGCGGAAGTCTATCTGATTAGAGAGCTATCTGCCCCTTGAGGCTCGCGAGCTTCGAGAGAACCCCGTGGACAAAGGTGGCGCTATTTTCTGTTGAAAGCTCTGTGGCTAATTTGAGCGCCTCGTCGATAACAACCGCTTCTGGGGTCTGGCTCCAGAGCAACTCCCAAATTGCTAATCGGAGGATATTTCGATCCACGCTAGGAATGCGGTCAAAATCCCATCCTTGAATATAGGTGCGGATTAATTCATCGATTCGTGAGAGGTTCTCTTTTACGCCATTCAGAATCTCGGCAGCGTAATCACGCACTTCACCAATTTCAATTTCTTGGTTGCGAAGATCTGCTTGAAACAGCTGATCGAGCGCCTCTTTACGAGCTTTACTGCGTTGCGCCATTTAAGCGCGGCCTAAATATGACCCATCGCGTGTATCAACAAGAACCTTCTCGCCCTGCTTGATGAAAAGAGGAACTTGGATATCGATACCCGTCTCAACTGTTGCAGGCTTAGTGCCACCAGATGAACGATCGCCTTGGATACCAGGCTCGGTATAAGTAATTTCAAGTGCAACCGATGCTGGAAGTTCAACATATAGAGGCTGTCCTTCGTGGATTGCTACATTTACTTCAGCATTTTCCAAAAGGTAATTTGCGCCTTCTCCTACTGTAGCTTCAGAGATTGTCATTTGATCATATGTAGTTGTATCCATGAAAACGAAATCAGCGCCATCTTTGTACAGGAATTGCATGTCGCGCTTTTCAACAACTGCGATCTCTACCTTAACTCCTGCGTTGAAAGTCTTCTCAACAACTTTACCGGTAAGAACCTGCTTCATCTTTGTACGAACGAATGCTGGACCCTTGCCCGGCTTAACATGCTGGAATTCAACAACGGTCCATAGAGAACCATCGATATTTAGGGTCATGCCGTTCTTGAGATCATTGGTTGTTGCCACGAGGAACTCCGTTTAGTAATAGCGCAATTAACTAGCGAAGTTTACCTTTGAAAATCGAAATAGAAAAATTAAGAAACTAAGAAAGCAGTGATTTCAGCGCATTCAAGGCTAAAAGATAGGAATTTGGGCCAAATCCAGCAATGGTCCCTTTGGCTACCCCACTAATCACCGATGTATGGCGGAACTCTTCACGCGCCATTGGGTTTGAAAGATGAACTTCGATCAATGGAGCCTTCAACATCTCTGCCGCGTCATGAATTGCTACTGAATAATGTGTGAATGCTGCAGGGTTAATGATTACCGGAAGATTCTTATCGGCTGCTTCATGTAACCAGCCCACAATTGTGGCCTCGTCATCGCTCTGACGAATATCTGCCTCAAAGCCCAAATTTTTAGCTCCATCAGCAATCAAAGTTTTGAGTTGTTCCCAATTTAGATCACCATAATGCTTTGAATCACGGATATCTAAACGACCAAGATTCGGACCATTAAGAACTAAAACCTTCATGAGCTAATTCTCTCATAGGCACTTACTAATTCGTCAGAAGTTGGCGACTCAATCCTGGTGCACTTACCAATAGATTCAATAGCGACGAAACGTAGAGCGCCATCCTTAACTTTCTTATCAATAGCCATTGTTTTAAGTAGCTCTGGCCATGCTGCAGCGCGATAGGAGGTAGGAAGTTTCAGGGCCTTTAAGATTTGGTAATGCTGATCTACAAGATCTTGGTTTAGCAATCCCTTTCCGGATGCCAATTCAGCTACGAAACACATGCCAATTGCAACTGCCTCACCATGTCGTAACTGATAGTTGGAATCCTTCTCAATTGCATGTGCAAGAGTGTGGCCATAATTGAGAATCTCTCGAAGGAAACTCTCTTTAAAGTCAGCGCTTACTATCTCTGCCTTTACAGAGACTGCGCGATGGATCAACTCGAGTTGCAACTCTTTATCGTTGCAAATATCTTTCAATGATTTCCTCTCCAAAATTTCAAGGATATGTCCATCTGAGATGAAACCGCACTTAACTACCTCTGCCATACCGGCTGCGATATCGCGCTCTGGCAAAGTATCTATCCAAGCCAAATCGATTAGAACTGCACTCGGAGAGTGAAACGCTCCGATTAAATTCTTTCCTGCTGGCGAATTAATGCCGGTCTTACCACCAACTGCAGCGTCAACCATTCCTGCGACAGTGGTCGGAATTGCAATCCAATCTATTCCTCGCAACCAGGAAGCTGCAGCAAATCCAGCCACATCCGTAACTGTTCCCCCGCCAATACCTACGATTAAATCCTGACGATTTATCTGCAATTTTCCAAGTTCTTCCCAGATCATATTTATTACAAGTGGAGATTTGCCCGCTTCACCATCTGGAATCTTTATGGTTGGAAGATCAACATCAATATTCTGGCTTTCACTACAGATCACCACAGTCTTCGATCGGCCTTCAATCCAATCTGTCAGTGCAACTTTCCAATCCACACCAATCTCAACTTGATATGAACGCTCTGCCGTTACTGGAACCGTTCTCATAAGAGTCCAATTATCTCTGATGCAATATCTGAAACAGACTTTTCACTCACGTCAATCGTGAGATCAGCCAGAGATTCATATGTCGGACGACGTAGATTCATCAACTCTGCCCACTTTTGGCGTGGATTCACCATTAGCAAAGGGCGGGCGCTATCGAAACCGACTCTTGGTGCGACGGCTGAGAGCGAAATATCGAGAAAAACTTTCTTAGCAGAGCTGTTCCTTAACGCCTCTTGGACGGCATCGTTCATAACAGCGCCTCCACCTAGCGAGAGGATGCCATCTTCAGAAATTAGAGCGTCAATAACTACGCTCTCTTCAACTAGACGAAAATGAGGCTCACCATCTTCAACGAAAATCTCTGAAACAGATTTACCTTGATCAGCTTCGATAAGTTGATCGGTGTCTGCAAAGGTGCAATTTAATTGATTGGCAATTTCACGACCAACAGTGGTTTTGCCTGCACCCATTGGCCCAATTAAAACCAACCTTGGTGTCATTATTTATACGGAAGATTCTCGGTATAGCTCTGGAAATTGCGACGAGTCTCTGCAACCGAATCGCCACCAAATTTTTCCAGTACTGCTTCTGCCAGAACCAGCGCAACCATAGCTTCTGCCACAACTCCGGCTGCTGGGACCGCACAAACGTCGGAACGCTGGTTGATTGCCTTTGCAGCTTCACCAGTAGCAACATCGATTGTGTCGAGCGCCTTAGGTACTGTCGAAATTGGTTTCATTGCCGCACGAACTCTTAGCAGATCACCGTTACTGATACCACCTTCGGTACCGCCAGCACGTTTTGATCGACGAACAATGGCGCCGTCTTTTAATTCAATTTCATCGTGCGCCACAGATCCACGACGAGTTGCTGTCGTGAAACCATCGCCTAACTCAACACCTTTGATCGCTTGAATACCCATAAGCGCTCCAGCTAAGCGTGAATCTAAACGGCGGTCCCAATGTACGTGAGAACCCAAACCAACTGGCATGTTGTAAGCGATAACTTCAACTACGCCGCCTAATGTGTCTCCATCTTTATGAGCTGCCTCAATTTCAGCAATCATTGCTGCTGAACTCGCAGCATCTGCACATCTAACTTGATCGCCATCAATTCTTTGCAAATCTGCAAAGTTAGGTAGCGGCGCAGATTCAGATACAGATGCAGAACCAATTGAAACTACATGGCTCAATATTTCAATACCGACGGCCTGCTTCAAAAATGCCTTAGCGATTGCACCAAGAGCAACACGTGCTGCGGTTTCGCGAGCCGATGCTCTCTCAAGAATTGGGCGCGCATCTTTGAAATCATATTTCTGCATACCTACAAGATCGGCATGACCAGGACGTGGTCTAGTTAACGGAGCATTGCGAGCTAATTTAGAAATTTCATCCTCAGGGACAGGATCTGCAGACATCACCTTTTCCCACTTTGGCCATTCGCTATTACCAACTTGAATAGAAACTGGACCACCTTGGGTTTCGCCTAAACGAATTCCGCCGGTAATAGTTACTTTGTCGGCTTCAAAATTCTGACGAGCGCCACGACCAAAACCTAAACGTCGACGCGCAAGTTCCTTATCAATATCAGAGGTATTAATCTCAATATGGGCCGGTAGCCCTTCGATGATTGCAGTAAGCAACGGCCCATGAGACTCTCCAGCTGTTAACCATCGCATTGGGCAATTATTTCAGATGAAACCATAACTTCGCGCCACATTTGCAATCAAGATTCCTGAAGCGATAAATGGTGCGAAAGGTAGTCGTTTCTGCCTAAAAACTACTCCGAATAGACCACCAAATATCAGCGATACATAAATCCAGTATTGAGACCAACTCAAAATGTGAGACCAGAGGGCAACTGCGATCGACAATTTAATATCACCAGAACCGATGTACTTTCCGAAAATAATGGCTGTAAGGATTCCTAGTGCAATCATCCAGATGAACGATTCGTCGAAAAAAGCAAGCGCTACAAGGATTGTTGGATAGGTCAACCAATTGGGAATCCTGCGATATTTCAAATCAAAGTAGGTAGCGGTAGCTACAACCGTGATTAGAAGAAAACTCATTGACGATCTTTAAGTTCGGCTTCCCCAGCTGCTCTCAGCAATGGATACATCAATTTACGATCAATTACATAGCCCGTCATTAGATGTAACTGATCAATAGCTTGATGGATTAGCAAATCCATGCCATCGATAACTTTGCCCTTCCAGGCTGCTGCCAGTTTTGTCGGCCAAGGATCATAAAGTGATTCGAAGAGAATTCCGTTACCGTCAACAAGCGAATCTGCAGCGCCCTTCGGAGTTGTGTTGATTACAAGATCGGCATCAAGACGCACGTTTTCCCAAGATACAAACTCTAAGTTTGATAAAGAAACGCTCTCTCGCATATCTGATTCACGTTCAGGATTGCGATTGATAACTTGGATGGTTCTACCTGGAGCATCTATAGCCGCTGCTGCGGCACGCGCTGTACCGCCTGCGCCAATAATTTGTACATTTTCAAAATCAATTACTTCATGTTGTGCCAGCGCCCAAATGAAACCAGCTACATCGGTAGAGGTTGCATACCAGCCATCAATGGTTGGAATTAAAGTGTTGGCAGAATGTATCTGAGCTGCAAGCGGATCAACTTTGTCTGCAACTTTAAGTATCTCTTCTTTTAGCGGCATAGTTAGCGAAAAACCGATCCAATTGGCATCTGTCTTTCGGACCCGCGCCATGAAATTTTCGAGCTCTCCGCTTTTAACTTCGACAGCATCGTATTTTCCTTCGATGCCAAGAGCTAGATATGCAGCATTGTGTAGCGCTGGTGAAAGTGAATGCGAAATTGGAGAACCCAGTACCGCTGCCCTTTTTCTCACTTAAATGCCCCCGCCTGTAAATTCTTCTGGTACTCATTCTTCCAAACCAAGAACTCATCATGCGACTTGGTAAACCTAGTATCGCCTGGCTTTACCGTGATGAAAAAGAGCCAGTCACCCTTCGCAGGATTTAACGCAGCCTTCATTGCCGCAATTCCGGGGTTTCCGATCGGGGCCGGCGGTAATCCAAACTTTCGATAGGTGTTGTATGGAGAGTTAACTAGCGTTGATTTTGTTGATAAGAATACCGAACCACGCTTTTTCAGGATGTATTGGACCGTGGTATCTAATTGCAGTGGCATGCCGATTTTCAAGCGGTTGTATATAACTCTGGAGATCTTGGTGAAATCCTGCGGATCGCCCTCTGCTTGAATGAGTGAAGCAATCGTTAATTCATCTTGCGAATTGATTCCAACAGACATCGCTTCCCTCTTGAATCTATCAACCATGCTTTGCAAAGCATCTGCTGAACTAGTCCCTTTCGCAAAGGAGTATTGCGCCGGGAAATAGATACCTTCAGTCGCGCTAAACCCTGATGGAACTTTTAGAGAAGAAAACGCTGCATCAATGTTTGTAAATCCAGCTGCTCTCAACTTCTCTGCAATCTCAGAGCGCCAATTACCTTCGATAATTGATATCAAACCAACATTTCTTTTTGGATCTAACAACTGCTCTAAAGCCTGCTTGGCAGAAATTTTGGTGTTTAAAGCATGCGTACCAGGTGCAATTTGCATTGCACGAGAATCAGCGATCGCAAGTTGGTAGAAAGATGTAATCGATGCAGTTACACCTTTAGCGGCCAATTCTTTAGCGATCGCTAACCCTAGCTCTCCTTCTGAGATCTCTATAGAGACAGTCTGCTCGTTTGCAGAGATTGCTCTAGTCGGAAAGTTGGCAACTTCGGATAAGTTGCTACGCACTAAATGCAGAGAAAACGCCAACGCGAAGGTGAAAGCCAAGCCAGCTGCAGCCGGCCAGTATTTCTTAATTGCGTTTTTCAATTTGAATCCCTAGATCAAGAATTGCAACCGCTGCTAGTTGATCGATCAACCCTCTTTGTTCCTTGCTGTTCTTGCCTGCCGCCTTGAGCGCTTTCTCAGCGCCACCGCTCGTTAGTCGTTCATCGACATAAGTGATTGGTAGGTCAAAACTCTCAGCTAAACGTTGTGCGAATGCCGTAACAAGTTCAACCGTTGCGCCTTCAACGCCACTTAAATGCTTCGGTTTTCCGAGAAAAAAACCTGTTATTTGATGTTCATCAACAATCTCCCCCATTTTAATAAATAGAGTTTTATCGTTTCTCAGAGTGGTTAGTGGTGTTGCAACCATGCCATCGACATCGCAGATAGCCAGACCTACTCGTGCCTGACCGTAATCAATTCCCAGTCGGCGTCCGAAAGACATTAGTTAGTAAGAGCCTTTTCAATCGCAAGGAGCGCATTTGGGATCTCTGAAACATTAGTTCCGCCGCCTTGCGCGAAATCATCTTTGCCGCCGCCTCCGCCGCCGAGTACACCGGATGCGATCTTTACAAGCGCCCCAGCCTTCACGCCCTTAGCACGTGCAGCATCTGAAGTTGCTACCACTACCAACGGTTTGCCTGCGCTTACCGATGCCAAAGCAACTACTGATTCGCCTAAGCGATTCTTGATATCAAGTGCCATTGTTCGCAAATCATCAACAGCAATACCGTCGCCAATTTGTGCCGCTAGGAACTTGAAATCTCCAATTGTCTTCGCGCTCTCAAGTAAACCTGATACTTGCGCCAAAGCTTGCTGCGAACGAACTTGTCCCAGCTCCTTCTCTGCATCCTTCAATTTATTTATTAAATCAGAGATTCGCTCTGGAAGTTCTTCTGACTTTGCACCCTTAATAAGGTCAGTTAATTGATTAACCAGGATATGTTCACGCGCTAAGAACTTATATGCATCTGCTCCTACCAAAGCTTCAACACGGCGAACACCCGCGCCAATAGAAGATTCAGATAGCAACTTCACAACACCAAGTTGACCAGTGCGAGCTACGTGGGTACCGCCGCAAAGTTCGCGTGCCCAATCTCCAACACTTACAACTCGAACACGATCTCCATATTTTTCGCCGAAGAGAGCCATTGCACCAAGCTTCTTCGCTTCATCTTGGCTCATTATCTCTGCGGTAACTTCCCAATCTTCAAGAAGCAAAGCATTTACGCGTGATTCGACATCGTTTAGAACCGAGGCAGGTACTGCTCCTGTAGATGGGAAATCAAAACGGAAACGGCCTGGAGAGTTTTCGGAACCTGCTTGAGTTGCAGTTTCGCCCAGAATTTCACGGAAAGCTTTATGCACCATATGTGTTGCTGAATGAGCACGTGAAATAGCACGGCGACGCTCTAAATCAATTGAAGCATGGACATCGTTGCCAACTTCGACAGAACCAACAATTACGCGACCACGATGAACGCTAAGTGATGGCACTGGTGCCTGAACATCATCAATTTGAATTTTGGTGCCATTGGAGAGAGTGATTAAGCCGCCGTCAGCTAACTGTCCTCCACCCTCCGCATAGAAAGGTGTGCGATCTAAAACAATTTCAATTTCATCGCCTTCTGAAGCAGACATTGATGACTTGCCGTCAACAAGAAGTCCGCGAACCTTTGCCTCTGATTCGATTGATGCGTATCCAATAAATTCAGAGAGCCCAGATTCATCAGCTATCTTGCGATATTCAGTTAAGTCGGTATGACCGCTCTTCTTCGCTTTCGAATCTGCTTTTGCACGATCCTTCTGTTCTTTCATCAAACGACGGAAACCGTCAGCATCAACTTCAAGACCTTGTTCGGTCGCCATTTCCAAAGTTAAATCAATTGGGAAACCATAGGTATCGTGCAACTTGAAAGCGGCATCGCCTGATAGAACCTTGCCGCCACCGCTCTTGATTTCAGTTGCAGCAGTATCAAATATCTGGGTACCTGACTTAAGAGTCTGAAGGAAAGATTCCTCTTCAGCAATTGCAACCTTTTGAATTCGAGTTGCATCTGTTACTAACTCTGGATACTGAGGGCCCATCGCCTTGATTGAAGCATCGATGAGTTCTTTGATAATTGGCTCTTGTGAACCAAGTAGGCGCATATTGCGAATAGTGCGACGCATCATTCGGCGAAGAACATAGCCACGACCTTCGTTACCAGGTGTAACACCGTCGCAAATAAGCATCGCAGCAGTGCGTGCGTGATCGGCGATAACACGTAACGAAACATCGCTCTTTGGCGCACTTCCGTACTTAACGCCAGTTAAATCAACAGCTTTATCCAAAATTATTTTGGTGGTATCAATTTCATAAATATTTTCAACGCCCTGCAAAATTGCAGCCATACGCTCTAAACCAAGACCGGTATCAATATTCTTATTTGGAAGTTCACCAAGAATTGGGTAATCAGTTTTGCCTGCGCCAGCACCACGTTCGAACTGCATGAAAACTAAGTTCCACACCTCTAGATAGCGCTCTTCATCTGCAATTGGTCCACCATCGCGACCATATTCAGGTCCGCGATCGTAATAAATTTCCGAGCATGGTCCGCAAGGTCCTGGAACGCCCATCGACCAATAGTTATCGTTCATATCGCGACGCTGAATGCGATCCTTTGGAACGCCAATCTTTTTATGCCAAATCTCTTCGGCCTCTTCGTCGTCTTCGTAAACTGTTACCCAAAGTCTGCTTTCTGGGAATCCGTAACCGCCATCTGCGACAGGACGAGTTAATAAATCCCAAGCAAGAGCAATTGCGCCCTCTTTGAAGTAATCACCGAAAGAGAAATTTCCGCACATTTGAAAGAACGACGCGTGACGGGTGGTCTTACCAACTTCATCAATATCTAATGTACGAACGCACTTCTGCACCGAAGTAGCACGCTTATATGGTGGAGTTACTTCTCCGAGGAAATATGGCTTAAACGGCACCATGCCGGCATTGACTAATAGAAGGTTTGGATCATCAGCAATTAGCGAAGCTGACGGCACAACTACGTGTGGAAGGTTCTCGTTATTTCCAGACTCAAAGAAGCGCAACCAACGTGCGCGTATATCTGCGGATTCCAATTATTTTTTCTTTCCGCGCTTCTTAGTAGCAGCCGCTGACGCCAAGAAACCTAGCGCTTTAACAGCAGGACCACCTTTGCCAACGAAGGAATCGGTTGCACCAGCAATCTTGTCAGATACTGACTCAACATTCTTAGTAATTCGATTAAGGCTCTCTAGTGGGCCATTTACCAATTCAACGGTACGTGTTGATTCCTTGATCAGTGGACCAGTCTCATCGGTTAAAGCTTTAAGCGAAAGCGAAGCCTCGTCAATTAATCGACCAAGGCGAACGATGGCATAGCCGATGGCCACTGCAATGATTAGCAATGAACATGAAGCAATGATTGTTGCGATTCCACCTGGTCCCATGCGCCTAGCCTATCAAGAAGTTTTCTACAAGCTATCAAGACTCATGTGAAGGTAAAGCAATTTCTGGCGCACGATGTTCTTTGTGGGCGCTGACACAGGCCTTGTGATAAGCCTCAATCTCCTTCATAAACGCGGCACTTGCGTATGGGCGTCCATCAGCAATAGTTCCCTTTTCGCAATTAATAACAGCCGCAACATCTTCACCTGGAAGAGTTTTATAAGTTTCAAGTGCGTGGGCCAACGCAAGAACTTCCTTCTTGTTCTGTTTGAGAAGCAGTTCTGCTTTTTCCAGCAATTGATTTAGATTGTCTTCGATGCGATCAGATAGCGCTCGACGGAGCTCTCGATCATCTTGATCCTTACCCTTGCCGCCGCCTGGAGCGCCAACTTCAAAACGTCGATTAGAGACATGGGATGAAATGGTTGAACCCATACCCCAATGACCTTCCATCAAACTTGCGATGGTTGTTGCTGATTCAAGATCTCCAGAGACACCGGAAGAGTTATCGCCATCAAAGAACATGCGTTCTCCGGCGAGAGATGCGAGAGAAACCAAAATATCTGATTGGTATTCGCTCTTCCATCGGGTGAACTGATCATCAGGTGGAATCGATGCAACCATTCCTAAATAGTCACTACCCTTTTCGATAGTTGCTAAATCAATATTCATATGTTGACGTACGCGATGCGCTACAACGGCATGGCAAGCTTCATGCACTGCGATTGCATGTCGCTCTCGTTCAATGTATTCAACATCCTCAGAAGGGCCAAGTTCCTTCTGCTGCTTAGCGCGTAAAACATCAGCCCAGGTAATTGCAGTTCGTCCATCGCGAATTGCAATAATCAAAGCCTCATTGATCATGTCTTTGATGGTGGCACCTGTCGAGTAAGGAGTCATGATTGCCAATTTCTCAACATCTGCGTCTTCCAGAAGGTGTGAAACTTTATCTAGATAACCCTGATAAGTGCGCATGCGGCCGTTCTTACTTGGGTAACCAACTCGATACATGCGATCGATTCGGCCCGGACGTAGAAGCGCTTCATCAAGTGCTTCCGGCATATTTGTTGCCATCACAACCAAAATTCGATACTTCGGAGGATTCTTAGGTCGCATACCGAGTGTGCGACGAACAATGCGATTGAAGAATCCACGAGGTTTCTTAAGGCCAGAGAGCTCAGTAAGTAACGCCTGCAGAGTTCCCATGCCTCCACCGCCGCCGCCACCAGCTCCACCAACAACAAACTTTTCACGAGTTAAAACATTGATAGCTGATTCGGATAGATAACTTCCGCCATGGCAATGGTCGGCATCCATGCGTTGTCCAGTGGTGACGATGCCGCGATTTCCGAGAGCATCTGCTTCGTCGAAAAATACAACTACACCACCATAACGAAGCGATAGTTTGCGAAGTTTGCGAAATAGCGATTTAACTTTCATCACGCCAACGCCGAAAAACATATTATTAAATGCACCTGGATCAACGAAGATAAATGGCTTTCCAGTTTCGCCAGCCATAGCTTCAGCCATCAAAGTCTTACCTGTTCCTGGAGGGCCCCAAAGCAAGAGACCTCCAGGTACATAACCACCATGACGTTCGATTGATTCTGGATCCTCTAAGAAGAGAAGATTTTCTCGAATTCGTTCTACGACGTGATCTTGTCCCCAAACATCGCTAAAACGAGTATTGATGTCATCAGGAAAATAGGTGTCAATTCCACCGCGACTTAAGAACCAGAACATCGCAACGAATTGAATAAGAATAAAAACGACTGCGAAAAGTAGTTGCGCAAGCATTGGCAACGCTGACCAGAGCGCTTGTGGCGCCATAAATAGAGCTTGCGCCGGAGGTAAGTTGTAAATAGCACCAAGAATTACTGCGGTAATAGCTACCCAGACAAGCGCTTTTACTACGCGCGAGATTCGATATCTAGTCCAATCTGAAAAGGTATGAATCAATCGGTCAATACTCTTGAAATACCACTGCCACAATTTGTGATACGGGGAAATGAATTCTGAAATTAGAAAATGAATTTGGCGCAGCGCTTCAATTCCGGCTAACCAGAAAAGCCAACTCTTTTGGTTGGCAACCTCGATAGCTGCATCATTAAAACTATAGATCGGATTCTCTGAAAGTAGCGCCCAGACCAGAATCAGGTATGTAAATGCGAACAACAGGAGGAATTTGGCGCGATCGAACAGCGAGAGATGAACACGGGTTCGACGATCTGCATCTCTCTTACGACTAGCGTTCTCGGTCATCGCGCTCCTTTAACGGTGAAAGATTTAACTATTTGATCGATTTCGTCAATGTTTTTGTTGTAGCAAACGGTAGAACAGCGAATTATGAAGAGGTAGATCTTGTTCTGATCATTTGAATATAGAGCTACCTGATTGACGGTCTCGTTAACCCCGTTGTAATCAAAGCTATAAAGCAGGTTAACTCCCCTGCCGCCTTTTTCCGTAATCTCCTGATCGTCATAAAGCTCAAAGTTGCGATCGTTGGTGGTTGTTCCATCTAAATATCCGGTAACTGGCAAAATGATATTTCGTAGAGTATTTAAGCTGATTGCATTACGCTCTTCTGGGAAGAGATCACGGAATCGCGCGTAAAGTACTGGCTCCTTGGTAGGTTCCAGCAAGAAGATGTCTCGAGGTGAGATCTTTTTAGATTTTGTGAAGCCAACTTGATAGGTAACCATCGAGAGACGATCTAAATCATCTTGACTGGCGTTCTTTGATTCCTCTTTGTTTAGCGCTTCTGCATCAACTTTTGTCCAGCTGTTTGGGACAGAGAAGAAGGCTCCGTCATCTTTGCTTCCTGCATATTGTTTAGATGGTGTGCAGGCGCTGAGCATCACGAGTGCAAGAGTTGCAGCCATGATGCGTTTGGACATTATTTTTTATCTGTCTCAGGTTTAGCGTCGATCGCAGCTTCTTTACGCTGCGCAGGTGTGATTGGAGTTGGTGCGCCAGTTAGCGGATCTCCTCCAGATGCAGTCTTAGGGAATGCAATTACTTCACGAATTGAATCTGCGCCAGCAAGTAGTGCGCACAAACGATCAATACCAATTGCTAAACCGCCATGTGGTGGTGGGCCATATTGAAAGGCATCTAATAAGAATCCGAATTTGCTCTGCGCCTCTTCGTCAGTTAAACCAATAACTTCAAAGACATCACGCTGAATCTGTTGATCATGGATTCGAATAGATCCACCACCAAGCTCAGTTCCATTAAGAACAATGTCGTATGCATACGCAAGTGCATTGCCAGGATCTGATTTGAAACTCTTTGCGAACTCTGGCTTTGGGCCGGTAAATGGATGATGAACTGCGGTCCAACCACCATTGTCAGTTGGTTCGAACATTGGAGCATCGACAACCCAGAGGAATTCCCACTTTGATTCATCAATTAAATTGCGGCGCTTACCAATCTCAAGTCGAACTGCACCGAGAAGAGCTTGTGACTCTGCGCGATTACCCGCAGCGAAGAAGATTGCATCGCCAGGCTTTGCCCCTGCTTTAGCTGCGACGCCTGCAATTTCGCTCTCTGAAAGATTCTTTGCAACTGGACCGCCAAGTGTTCCATCTTCTTGCACAAGGATGTATGCAAGACCCTTTGCGCCACGCGCCTTTGCCCAATCCTGCCAACCATCCAATTCACGGCGTGGTGAATCAGCACCGCCAGGCATTACCACCGCGCCAACATATGGAGCTTGGAATACACGGAATGTGGTCTCTTTGAAGAAATCAGTCATCTCAGTTAATTCATAACCAAAACGTAAGTCGGGTTTATCTGAACCGTAGCGATCCATGGCATCCGCGTAAGTCATACGTGGAATAGGTAGAGAAATTTCGTAGCTCTTAACTTCTTTCCAAATTTGCACAAGCAATTTTTCAATCAAGGCCAAAATGTCCTCTTGGTCAATAAAGGACATTTCAATATCGAGCTGAGTAAATTCTGGTTGACGATCTGCACGGAAATCTTCATCGCGGAAACAACGAGCAATTTGGTAATAGCGTTCCATGCCAGCAACCATTAGCAACTGCTTAAATAACTGCGGAGATTGTGGCAGTGCATACCAAGAACCTGGCTGCAAACGAACAGGGACCAAGAAGTCGCGTGCACCTTCTGGTGTTGAGCGTGTTAGATATGGTGTTTCGATCTCATGGAAATCTTCCTGTTCCATGATGCGACGAATTACTGAAGTAACTTTCGAACGTAAACGCAGGTTTGCCGCAGGTTTTTCTCGTCGTAAATCTAGGTAGCGATAACGAAGGCGAACTTCTTCAGAGATATCGTTATCGTCGCCAGAATCAACTGGAAATGGAAGCGGCGCAGCTTCAGATAGAACTTCTACCTCTTTAGCTATAACTTCGATTGCGCCAGTTGCGGTCTTTGTGTTCTCAGAACCAGCAGGGCGAGCAATGACTTCTCCTACAATCTTTAAGCACCATTCTGCACGTAGCGAACCGGCAGTTGCTTCATCGTTGATAACTACTTGGCACCAACCAGAGCCATCGCGTAGATCGATAAATGCAACTCCACCATGATCTCGACGACGCGCAACCCAACCAGTTAATGTGATTGTTTGACCAACATGGCTAGCGCGCAGTTCGCCTGCGTGATGTGTGCGGAGCATCTACCAAATCCTTCTGACTACTTATATATTGTTTGCGAGGTCGCTAATTCTAACGGTCTTTGTCTCACCAGAGGACATAGTTTTTAGCTCCACTACCCCACTTGAAACTTCTTTATCTCCGAGAACTAACGCATATCTTGCGCCTGACTTGTCGGCTGCCTTCATCGCACCTTTTAATGCACGATCACCGAAAGCAATCTCAACAACTTTTCCGGCCTTGCGGAGAATTGCTGCAATCTCTAGCGCCACTTTCTGTGTACCAAGTGGAATTATGAAGAGATCGGCATTGCCCAAATCAGCAGGAATCACGCCCTCTTCTTCGGCTGCCAAGATTGTGCGATCAACACCAAGACCCCATCCGATTCCAGATAAATCCTGTCCACCAAGTTCGCTCATCAATTTGTCGTAACGACCGCCGCCGCCAATTGCAGATTGCGCGCCAAGGCCCATGTGAATAAATTCAAAAGTAGTTCCGGTGTAATAATCAAACCCACGAACTAATTTTGGATTGATTTCATACTTAACTTTTAGCGCATCAAGATATTCTTTCACTTTTGCAAAATGCGCTTTAGATTCATCGTTCAGATAATCAAGCAGTACCGGTGCTTTTGACATGGCTTCAATCATCTCTGGGCGCTTGTCATCGAACAATCTAAGTGGATTCAATTTTGCGCGCTCAGCAGTTGCCTCATCAAGATTCAAAGTTTCATAGAACTTAAGAAGTTCCTTTCGATGCGCAGCTCGTGATTCTGCATCTCCCAGAGAGGTGATCTCTAAGCGGTAATTTTTAAGGCCGATATTCTTAAAAGCTTGATCTGCTAGCCAGATGACTTCGGCATCAATTAGCGGATCATTTAAACCGATCGCTTCAATGCCAACTTGATAGAACTGGCGGTAGCGACCTTTCTGTGGGCGCTCTGCACGAAAGTATGCTCCGGCGTAAAGCGCCTTGACTGGAAGCTGCCCGCGATCTAAACCATGTTCGATTACTGCACGCATAACACCGGCGGTACCTTCTGGGCGAAGTGTTATCGAGCGGCCGCCGCGATCTTCAAAGGTATACATCTCTTTAGTAACGATGTCAGTTGATTCTCCGACGCCACGAGCAAAGAGCGCTGTATCTTCAAAAGCTGGAAGCTCCATATATTGATAACCAGCAGATTTGGCAGGTGCACATAATTGCTCGCGGACAAATTCAAAAATTGCAGAGCGCGGCGGCAGATATTCCGAAACACCTTTAGGCGCCTGAAAAATTCCTGCCATTACCGTCCCTTTTCGTTCCTCTGAATATCAATTAGGAAGTTATTGTATTTTCTCTCGCGCCCAATTGAGGTTTCTGGACCGTGTCCAGGCAGAACTTGCATCACATCTGGTAGCGGAAGGACCTTATCTTTAAGAGATTTCTGCATTGCGCTCCAAGAACCGCCCGGCAAATCAGTTCGGCCGATCGAACCCGCGAAGAGCACATCTCCTGAAATTAGCACTTCCCCATTAACTTCAAACATAACTGAACCCTTTGTATGTCCAGGTGTGTGTATCGCTTTAAATTGCATACCGACTAAATCGAAAATCTGATTATCTTTTAATTCAACAACTTTCTTTGGTTCAATCCATTCGATACCAGAAAGCTGCGCGATGAAATCTGCGCCATGTGCTCGCTCTGGATGGAGTAATAATTCTCGATCGTCACTATGAATCATCGCGGGAATGTCGTAACCATCGCATACAGGTTGCACTGAAAATGTATGATCTAAATGTCCATGCGTTAGCAGCGTTGCAACTGGCTTTAGATCGAACTCGGATAGCTTTTCAGCCAACTGCTCTGAAACATTTGGCATGCCAGGGTCGACCACGATGCACTCCTGGCCGCGCCCCGAGGCCAGAATCCAGCAGTTGGTCGCGAAGGCCTGAGCCTGAAAGTTGGTAACGAGCATAGGTGGAGGGTAGCCTTTCACATCCAACCGCTGTCGCCTAAAAACGACCTACAACGACGGAAGTACAACTTCCTAAAGTGCAAGAAAGAGAGAAAAACGCCATGTCAGAGAATCCATCACAAGTTGCTTCACACTTAAATCCAAATCCATCTGCAGCTACTGCGCTAATTGGAGATCCAGCGAAATTTGGTTTCGTTGCAGAAGATGGAACGGTTTTTGTAAAGACTCCTTATGGCGATAAAGCGGTTGGTTCGTATCCAGGAAAGAGCGCCGAAGAAGCGTTGCAGTACTTTGTACGTAAATTTGAAGCACTTGCATCTGAGGTCGCAATCCTCGGCGCACGTATCCGCAGCGGTGCGATGGTGCCTAGCGACGCACATGATGCTGTAAATAAATTGCGTCAACAGATTATTGATAGCAATGTAGTTGGCGATCTCGAGGCCCTACATATGTCACTAAATCAGCTACCGGAGATCATTGAAGGTAATCGCGCTAACTATGAGGCGAAGAAGGCTCTGGAAAAGGCAGAGCGTGAAGCTCGTCGTGCTGATGCTCTAATCCAGAAAGAGAATATTGTTGTTGAGGCCGAATCTCTTGCTGATTCTGAGAGCTGGAAAGTAACTGGCGAACGCCTAAAGGAACTTCTTGATCAATGGAAGGCAGCGCCTCGTTTAGATAAGAAGGCAGATACTGACCTTTGGAAGCGCTTCTCCTCTGCGCGCAATAAATTTGATAAGCGTCGTCGCACACACTTTGCATCTCTTGATGCACAACAAAAGGGCGTCTCATCGACAAAGAAGGAATTGGTCGAAAAGGCTGAGTCACTTGTTAATTCAACTGATTGGGTCGCAACTGCGCGCGCTTTTAAGGCGCTTATGGATCAATGGAAGGCAGCTGGTCGCGGTAAAGCTTCAGATGATGCGAAACTTTGGGCGCGTTTTAAGACCGCGCAAGATGCATTCTTTGCAGCGAAGAACGCTGATCTAGAGAAGCGTGAAGGCACAATGGTAGAAAACCTTGCAAAGCGTGAAGCGCTATTGCCAAAGATTGAAGCTATTTTGCCGATTACTGATCTTGATAAAGCGCGTAAGGAATTCCGCGATTTGATCGGCGAATGGAGCAAGATTGGTCTTACCGATCGCACCAAGCGCGCAGCTTTAGACGCTCGTGTAGATAAAGTCTCTGATGCAATCAAAGAGGCTGAAGCTGAGAAGTGGCGTCGTAGCGATCC
>JALQWD010000168.1 GCA_023260175.1 Candidatus Nanopelagicaceae bacterium
AGGTTCAGTTCTAATCCAATATAAGAAGTCAAGAACTATATGTCAGAGGTAAATTTCCGCTCCCACCAAGCTGCTAATAAGCGAAAAACTTTCTTCTTATTAGCAAGCTTTGGCGCGTTGATGTGGTTGGTGGTTTACGCAGCGCTTACTTATATGGGCGCTGGCACTGCAGGTATTGTCCCAATTGCAGTCGGATTATCTTTAATTTCAGTATGGCGTAGTTACTACGCTTCAGATAAATTAGTTTTAACAATGACTGGCGCGCGTCAGATTCAAGAAAGCGATAATCCACGCCTATTTTCACTGATTCAAGAGGTCTGCTTAGCAAGTGGTTTGCCGATGCCAAAGGTGGCAATTGTTGAAGATAATGCGCCAAATGCCTTTGCAACTGGTCGCAATCCAGAACATGCACTTATTGCATTTACTACCGGCATTTTGGATGCAATGGATCGCGATGAACTTCAGGGCGTAATCGCACACGAAATGGCACACGTTGCTCATCGCGATACTTTAGTTAGCGCAGTTGCTGCAACAACTGCAGGTGCAATTGCAATCTTTAGTGATTTCCTAATGCGCATGATGTGGTTTGGTGGAGGCCGTCGCGATCGCGAAAGCAATAGCAATCCAATAGCGTTAGTTGTTTCGTTACTAGTTTTAATTTTGGCACCAATTGCCGCGATGTTATTAAAAGCAGCAATTAGCAGACGTCGCGAAGCGTTAGCTGATGCCACTGCAGTTTCATTTACTCGTAACCCAAGTGGTTTGCGTAAAGCTTTAGAAGTTTTGCAAGCTGATTCGACAGTTGTGGTTCATGCATCAAATGCAGTTGCGCATCTTTATATTGAATCACCGCTAGATAGTTCTAGCGTTTCAAAGTTATTTGCTACCCATCCGCCGTTAGCGGAACGCATCTCTATTCTGCGTGCAATGGAAAGTGGAGCGTAAAGGTAGAGCCTTCGCCCAGCTTTGAATCAACGCTTACGTGGCCACCGTGTGAGCGCATCACCGCATCAACGATAGATAAACCGAGCCCGCTACCTTCTGCGCCGCTACGTTGGCGTGAAGGATCTACGCGATAGAAACGTTCAAAAATCTTTTCGCGATTCGCTTCAGATAGTCCAGGTCCGTTATCTGAAATAACAACCTGTACTTCCTTATCGGTCTGCACGACCGACACTTTAATTTGTGTGCCAACTGGTGTATGTACGCGTGCATTTGCCAATAAATTAGCGACAACTTGATGGATACGGTTGGAATCACCAAGTGCGTAGATTTCATTACCTGCATCCAAAGAGATTTGATGACCAGGGCCAGCAGCGCGTGCAGACTCCACAGCATCCGTTACCAATTCAGATAAATTAACTGGAACTACCTGCATCTTTGGACCTTGATCCATACGTGCAAGGACCAGTAAATCTTCAACCAATGCAGCCATACGCATTGATTCGCGTTCGATACGTGCAACTAACTCTTTAGTCTCTTCCTCGCCTGCAACTGCGCCTTGGCGATGTAACTCTGCAAAACCACGGATTGCAGTTAGCGGTGTGCGTAGTTCATGTGATGCATCTGCAACGAAACGTCGTAAACGTCCTTCTGATTCGGTACGCGCAGCAAATGATTCTTCAATACGTGACAACATTGTATTTAGAGAGCTAACCAAACGACCAACTTCGGTGGTAGGTTTTGCATCAGGTAGACGTGCTGATAAATCACCAGATGCAATCTGTTGCGCAGTCTTTTCAACATCCTCAAGTGGACGCATCGCAATTTGAATCACGCGACGAGCAGCAACACCAATTAAAATCAAAACTAATAACCCTACAAGCATAAAGAGCATCATTAATTGATGGGCAGTCTTTTCGACTGTTTCAAGTGATTGCGCTACGACTACGGTGTTTCCTGTTGAAGGTAAGACCACTGCAATCGCGCGAAAGTCGGGACCTTTAGCTTTTAGAGTAAAAGGTTCACCATCGCTCTCTTCAGCATCATCATTATCAAAACCTTTTAGATAATCCGATACCTGAGAGGTAGTTAAATCACCACCAAGTTCCCCTTTAATCACACCATCTTGATCGAGCAAAGTGACAGAGAGCGTGGTCGGTATACGTTGTAAAGGCTGAGGCGCAGAAGAGGCATTCTGGCCGCGTTCGCGATGTCTTTCTGGGTAATCATCATCGTCTTGCTGGATTACTGCGCCGCGATCTAATCGCATTGCGGTTCCGCCAACTACGCTACTTAACTCAGTATCAATCTGCCCAATCAAGTAACCTTTTAACGCATTTGAAGTTCCATAAAAAATTGCGGCATATCCAATTGCCGATAGCATGACAATGCCAATTGTTAAACGGCTACGGAGACTCCATTGGTTAATATTCATTACTTTTTAACTGGCATCCTCAATCTATATCCAACGCCACGCACCGTGTGTATTAGTGGTGGTTCGTAGATATCAATCTTCTTGCGCAAGTATGAAATATAAGTTTCAACGATGCCAGCATCGCCGCGGAAATCATATTGCCAAACGTGATCCAAAATCTGTGCCTTTGAAACTACGCGATCAGCATTGATAAGCAAATATCTAAGTAAGGTAAATTCGGTAGGAGATAGTTCTATCAAATCTCCAGCACGACGAACTTCATGTGTAGCTTCATCAAGTTCGAGATCTGCAAAACGAATCTTCTCGTCATCACTAGCGATATCTGCATTGCCTGTGCGTCGCAAAATTGATTTCAACCGTGCAACTAATTCTTCAAGTGAAAACGGCTTTGTCATGTAATCATCGCCGCCGCGAGTTAATCCATAAACTTTATCTTCGACTGCATCTTTAGCAGTTAAAAAGAGCACGCCAATATCTTGGCCCTCGTTACGAATCTTTTCGCAGACTTCAAAACCATTTAAATCTGGAAGCATCACATCAAGCACCATTGCATTTGGTTTAAATTCTTCTGCAATTCTTAGCGCTTCCTGTCCCGAAGCTGCAGTACGCACATCAAAACCAACAAAGCGAAGCGAAGTTGAAATCAGGTCGCTAATACTCTGTTCGTCATCGACAACCAGAATTCGGCTCTTAATATCTGTACTCATGGGCAAGAGAATCCTCTCTCATCCTGTGAGGTAACTGAGAACCAACCCCAATTCTCGTGCGAATGTAAGCGTGTATTAAGGCTTTACCGAGCGTAGAAGCGCTTGAGCCACATCCAGAACCTCGACCTCCGACTGGCGACCCTGCACGCCATCGGAGACCATCACGCGACAGAATGGACATGCAACTGCAACTTCATCGGCGCCAGTTGCGATCGCTTCATCAACGCGATTTAAGTTGATCTGAGTTCCAAGCTTCTCTTCCTGCCACATACGACCGCCACCTGCACCGCAGCAGAATGAACGCTCTTGATTACGTGGCATTTCAGTTACTTTCAAGCCAGATGCTTCGAGTAGTTCGCGTGGTGGTGTGTAAACCTGATTGTGACGACCTAGGTAGCAAGGATCGTGATAGGTAATCGTTTTTGATTCTTTCGCAACTGGCTTCAATTTACCGTCGCGAACCAATTGATTAAGAAGTTGTGTATGGTGAACAGCTTCTAATTCATAACCTTGCTGCTTGTAATCGCGACCGATTGTCGTAAAGCAGTGAGGGCAGGTAACAACAACTTTCTTCTTACCTTTGTAATTAGCAAAAACTTCAGTGAAGGTATCAATATTCTCTTTTGCAAGAATTTGATAAACGAATTCATTACCAGTGCGACGTGCGCTATCACCGGTACATGTTTCGCGCTTACCTAGAACTGCAAACTTAACTCCCGCCATATGCAGCAACTCTGCAACAGCCTTTGTAGTTTTCTTTGCGCGCTCTTCGTATGCACCTGCGCAACCAACCCAGAATAGATATTCCATATCATCTGGAATTTGGCCAGTAATAACTTCTACCGGGAAATCGCACTCTGCAATCCATGCTTCGCGATCATTCTTATTTGATCCCCAAGGATTGCCCGCCATCTCTAAATTGCGGTAAGTAGTTTGTAGTTGTGATGGAAATTCTGATTCAACCAAAACTTGAAAACGTCGCATGTTAACAATGTGATCAATATGTTCGATATCGACTGGACATTCATTTACGCAAGCGCCGCAAGTGGTGCAAGACCAAAGAATGTCGCTTGTAATTGCGCCTCCAGGTCCAACCATCTTTTCAGACTCAACAGTTGATGCCATTGCATGATCGCGCATCGCCATCATCAAAAGCTTTGGTGAAAGTGGCTTTTCAGTGTGCCATGCCGGGCACTGTGATTGGCAACGACCACATTCGGTACATGTAGTCATATCCAAGAGCGCCTTCCAAGTGATGTCACCGCGCTCGCCCAAACCAAATACATCATCATCAGCTGGATCTTCGAAATCAATTTCTTTTCCGTGTGACAACATCACAGGTAGCGCACCAAGTGATGGCTTGCTTAAGTCACCTGTGTTGCGCTTAAAGAAAATATTGAAGAATGCCAAGAAGCGGTGCCAAGCAACGCCCATTGTTAAATTAAGTGAGATCACGATGAACCAAGCCATCGAAACAACAATCTTTGCAGTTGCCCAAACTTTGATTGCCTCAGAAGTTGGGTTGGTCTGCTCAAGATGATGTAGCGCGATAACGCAAACTACGATTGCAAGAATTGTTGCTTCAACGTAATACGCACGCCAAGAAACTGAACCTAAGAAGCGCGAAGTGCGACCTTTGTGGTTCCAACGATTTCCTTGGCGAATTGCAATCAAAACTACGATGCCGATACCCGTTGCCCAGGCAATAAATTGTGTGAACCAAAGATATGGTTCCCAATGTCCAATAATCGGAAGTGCGAACTCTGGATTAATTACTTGACCAAATGCAGTTACTAAAGTTCCAAAGAGCGAAACGAATCCGACCATCACAAACCAATGTGCAATTCCAGATCCAGTGAAGTTCAACATCTTGGCGTGAGTGAGAACCTCACGAACCATGAGTGCGAATCGCTGGGCTTTGTTA
>JALQWD010000094.1 GCA_023260175.1 Candidatus Nanopelagicaceae bacterium
TTCGATGTTTTGGTGTGCACCACCATTGTTGAAAGTGGATTAGATATTCCAAATGCAAATACTTTAATTGTGGAACGTGCAGATAAGTTTGGACTTTCTCAATTGCATCAGATACGTGGACGTGTAGGTAGAGGCAGAGATCGCGCCTATGCATATTTTCTTTTCCCTCCGGATAAGCCTTTAACAGAAGTTGCAATCGATCGACTAAACACAATTGCGACAAATACTGATTTAGGTGCTGGCATGCAGGTGGCTCTAAAAGATTTGGAAATACGTGGAGCTGGCAATTTATTAGGCGGAGAACAATCAGGACATATTGCAGACGTTGGATTTGATTTGTATATGCGAATGGTTGGAGAAGCAGTTAATGATTACAAGACCGGCATAATCGAAACCGAAGAGATTAGCCATGAGTGCAAAATAGAAATACCAGTCGATGCACACCTTCCAGATACATATGTAGATTCAGAGCGACTACGACTTGATATTTATAGAAGATTGGCAGATGTAAAAGAACCTATGGAGATTAAACCAATCGAAGAGGAGCTAATAGATCGCTTCGGACCATTGCCTGAACCTGTGATTGCATTGATTCAAGTTGCAGTCTTGCGAGCTTCTGCGCGCAAACTTGGCATCCGCGAAATGATTCAACAAGGTAAAAATCTCAGAATTTCTCCAATCAAATTGCCAGAATCTAAGCAATTGAAATTACAGAGGCTCTACCCGGGAAGTATGTATAAAGGCGCTACAAATGTGGCTTTGGTCGCTTTACCTGTGCCGGAGTGGTCGCCATTGGGAGATAAACCTAAATTACGAGATACTTCCGTCATTGCTTGGGCCACTTCGGTGCTCCAGGAGCTTTTAGGCTAGAAATCAGAGGGATGTAATGAAGAAAGTAATGAGCGCGCTGCTAGTAGTTAGCAGCTTGGTATTTCTAACTGCTTGCGATGCAAACACCGCAGCTCAAATCGGCGATACCAAGATCTCTACAAATACCGTGCAGTCACGTATTGCTGAAATCAATGCAGAGCGCTTGAACTATGACACTTCGCAGATGCAGTTAAGTGTTGGCGAAGAGTTAAATCGCACTGAGGTTCGTTTTCTAGTTATTTCTGAAATTTTTAAGAAGATTGCAGCGAAGTCTGGAATCAAAATTACACAAGCAATGAAGGATGCCAAGAAGGCGGATATCTACAATGCACTTGGTGGTTCTGATCAGATTGGGCAAGCTTTAGTAGCGGCGCAAATGGCGCCATCTGATTTCGATCTTTACATTGAAGCTGTGCTAATCTCAGATCAACTCTCAAAGAATGCAATCGCTGCAGGTGTAGCTGAATCGGATGTCGGAATTGCAGTTCAACAAATTGTGCTTGAACTTACCAAAACCGAAAAGGTAAAAATTAATCCTCAATACGGTGCGTGGGATCCAAATGCGGCAGATTTAGTTGCTTTTGATTCTGCAGGCACTGCAATCAAAACACTTACTGCATAAAACGTAAAACTATGGCATCCGAATTACTTCGTTTACTCGAAGTAATGGATCGTCTCCGTTCGCCCGGAGGTTGCCCTTGGGATGGCGAACAAACTCACCAATCGTTAATAAAGTATCTACTCGAAGAGTCTTACGAATTTGTCGATGCAGTAGAAGAAGATGACCGCCAGGCAATGCGTGAAGAGTTGGGCGATATTCTTCTGCAAGTTTATTTCCATTCTCGAATTGCAGAAGAACATCCAACAGACCCTTTCTCAATCGAAGAGGTTGCGGCGGGGATTGCGGATAAGTTGATTCGCCGCCACCCTCATGTATTTGGGGATGTTAAGGCGGAAACTTCAGATGAAGTTCTACAAAATTGGGAGAAATTGAAGGCGGCAGAGAAAAATCGCAGCTCTGCCACCGACGGAATCGCGTTATCCCAGCCAGCACTTCCATTAATCACTAAACTTATCTACCGTGCCGAGAAGAACGGCATCAATTTAGATTTACCAACAACAGATCAGAACAATGATGTTCCCGCTGATATCGCCATTGGCGATGCGTTGGTCGCAGCCGTAGCGGCTGCAATTAAGCAAGGAATCGAACCAGAAGATCTCCTACGCGCTCGTGCACGCGAGATTGCAGAAGAGATTAAGCGGATTGAGTCCTTGTAGAATTCGACCAGTTATTTATTAATAACTTATAAGGAGCAAAAAATGGCAATGATCGAAGCCCTCGGTGCGCGCGAAATTCTTGATTCACGTGGCAACCCAACAGTTGAAGTAGAAGTTTTATTGGAAGATGGCACTGCCGCACGTGCAGCTGTTCCATCTGGCGCATCAACTGGTGCTTTCGAAGCAGTAGAACTTCGTGATGGCGGCAAGCGCTACTTAGGTAAGGGTGTTGAGCAGGCAATCAAGAATGTAAATGAAGTTATCGCTCCAGAAGTTGTAGGTCTTGATGCTCAAGATCAGCGTTTAGTTGATCAGACCATGATTGATTTAGATGGCACAAATAACAAAGCAAAGCTTGGCGCTAACGCGATTCTTGGTGTTTCACTAGCTGTTGCAAAGGCAAGCGCAGAACATGCTGATCTTTCGCTATTTAAGTATGTTGGTGGAAACAATGCACACGTGCTTCCAGTTCCAATGATGAATATTCTCAATGGTGGCGCACACGCTGATACCAACGTAGATATCCAGGAATTTATGGTTGCACCTATCGGAGCGGATTCATTCAAAGAGTCACTTCGTTGGGGCGCAGAGATCTACCATTCATTGAAATCAGTTTTGAAGAAGCGCGGATTAGCAACAAGCATCGGTGACGAAGGTGGCTTTGCCCCAAATCTAGATAGCAATCGTGCAGCGCTTGATTTAATTCTTGAAGCGGTCGAAGGTGCAGGATTTAAGCCTGGCAAAGAGATTGCACTTGCAATGGACGTTGCAGCCACAGAATTCCACAAAGACGGTAAGTACTCATTTGAGGGCAAGCAGATCTCTGCAGCTGAAATGATTGCTTATTACTCAAGCTTGGTTGATTCATATCCAATCGTTTCAATCGAAGATCCATTAGATGAAGATGATTGGGATGGTTGGGCAGCGATCACCGCTCAATTAGGTTCAAAGATTCAGCTAGTTGGCGATGATCTTTTCGTAACTAATCCAGAGCGTCTGGCAAAGGGCATTGCGGCAAATACTGCAAATGCACTTCTAGTTAAGGTAAATCAGATTGGTTCTCTTACAGAGACTCTTGATGCAGTAGAGATGGCGCACCGTGCTGGATACCGCAGCATGATGAGCCACCGTTCAGGCGAGACTGAAGATGTAACTATTGCTGATTTAGCTGTTGCAACAAATTGCGGCCAGATTAAAACTGGTGCACCTGCACGAAGCGAACGAGTTGCTAAGTACAACCAATTGCTACGTATTGAAGAAGAACTAGCTGATGGCGCACGTTATGCAGGCCGCGGCGCATTCCCACGTTTTAAAGGCTAATTAGGAGTACTAATTTGCCTCGCAGAAGAAGCAGTTATCGAAAGAAGCGCTTTGATAAAGCATCGCGCTTTCTTTTGGTGACTGGTTTCTTTTTTGGAGCCATTGTCTTAATGGGCTCGCCTTTGCAGAAATACTTTGCGCAACGTGCTCAGATCAATGCTTTATCTGCGCAAGTTTCAGCAAATAGATCGGCGTTAGAAGAAGCTCGGAAAGAGCTCGAACTCTGGAACGATCCTAATTACATTAAATCTCAGGCTCGCACTCGACTACATTATGTGCTGCCTGGTGAGCGTCAATATATTTTGACTAACGACATCACACTCGAAGGAAGCGATAAGACAAATTCTGTTGCTTCAAATGTTCCAACCGGAGTCCCTTGGTATAACCGCTTAATTGCTACGGTTACCGAAGCGGGAAATAAATGAGTCGTGAAGTAACGCAATCTGATTTAGATTGCATCGGTAGACAACTTCAACGTCAACCAAGAGATGTTCACGCAATTGCCTATCGTTGCCCATGCGGCAATCCAGCTGTTGTTGAAACTCCACCACGTCTTGCAGATGGAACACCATTTCCAACTTTCTATTACGCAACTTGCCCAAAATTAACTGGCGCTATTTCGACTCTGGAAAACGGCGGCTTGATGGCAGATATGAATGAGCGACTAAAGAACGATCCAGAGCTCGCCGGCGCATATGCTGCGGCGCATGATGATTATTTAGCTGCACGTGCAGCGCTTGGCGTCGATGTTCCAGAAGTTGAAGGAATTAGCGCTGGGGGAATGCCAGATCGTGTTAAATGCCTGCATTCTTTGGTCGCGCACTCACTTGCAGCTGGCCCAGATGTAAATCCACTTGGCGATGAGGCTTTGGCCAAGTTACCAAAATGGTGGTTGGACTCTTCATGCGAGTAGCAGCAATTGATTGCGGCACTAACTCAATTCGTTTACTAATCGCAGATGTACTAGGCGATAATTTTCGTGAAGTTGTCCGTGATATGGAAATTGTGCGCTTAGGTCAAGGTGTTGATCAAACGGGAGAGTTTCATCCAGATGCAATCGCTAGAACTTTAGCTGCGGTCGATAAATTTGCAGCCGAAATTGCTCGACGCGGAGTTGAGAAAATCAGATTCTGCGCAACTAGCGCAACTAGAGATGCACGTAATCGCGACTTATTTATTGATGGAGTGAAAGCGAGATTAGGCGTCGCTCCAGAAGTAATTAGCGGAGAAGAAGAAGCTGCGCTCTCGTTTGCTGGCGCTACAAAAGACCTCCCAGATTCGCTTGCACCATTTCTAGTAATTGATATTGGTGGCGGTTCAACTGAATTTGTAATTGGAAATAGATCGGTTGATAAAGCAAAGAGTGTAAATATCGGCTGTGTCCGAATGTCTGAACGCCATTTCAAGAGCGATCCAGCAAGCAAAGAAGAGATTGAATCTGCTCGAATCGATATTCAAAAGGCAATTGCAGAAGCATCAGAAGTAGTCGACATCAAATCCGCAAAATCTCTAATTGCCGTCGCAGGAACTGCAACTACAGTCGCTGCAGCTGCGCTGGATTTGAAAGAGTACGATCGCTACGCGATTCATTTATCGAGAATTTCTTCTGAACAGACTCATCATGTTTCAGAAATGTTTTTAAAAGAGAACCGCGCAGAGCGATCTGCTCATGGATATATGCATCCGGGCCGAGTCGATGTCATCGGTGCAGGCTCGTTAGTGCTCTCAGAAATCGTGAAAGCGGTAGGCGCAGAGCAGTTCATTGCCTGCGAGTCTGACATCTTGGATGGCATCGCTTTTAGCCTGGGCCAATAGCCACTATTCCCACCTAGATACTCCCTGTGCTACGCTCATGTGAGCGCTCTCAAACTGAGGGCTTTCAAGAGTGATTAACGAGGAGCTATATGTGGTCGTTACTAGGTCAATATGACCGTACTGCCAAAAATAGCTACTTTGGTTATGTCCTGGCTGTCCTTGTAGCTATGGAAACTTTTAATAAGAGCGGACAAAATTACAAAGTTTGGATGTGCGCTCTAGTGCTAGCCAGTGCGATCTTTATAGCCAAGAAAGCTATTAGCGCAAAATCTCTATTGGGTATTGCAACCGTATTTATTTCTCTTTTCTGGATTCTGCCAATCTTCAACTCCGAATTCTTCTACAACATTGATGCAACATTTATGTTGCTCCATTCGGCGCTCTCTCTAACTGTGGCAGTAGGCGCATTTACCTACTTGAAGAACTAATGGCTAAATATAAATTTGTAGGTTTTCAGGAGCATGTTGAGATTCCCGAAGGATTTGAAAAACTTGAAGTATCGGCAGAAATAGATTGTGGCGTCCTGGATCCCTTTACTCTAGTTAGCCAACCTAGTGAATTATCCAAATGGTTCTATGCAATTGATGCTCTTGATGCAAAACCGAGCGGAGTAGTTATTTTTCGCAATACCGAATATTCAGGTATTTGCATCTCTGCAGATTTAGGTAAGGAATTAACACTAGTTTCTGATCTATTTGGGGAATTCAAGGCAACCGTTAAAGGCCAAGTTCTAACTATAAATTTCCGTATCCTTACAGATTCCTCAGATACCAAGCGCAAAGAATTTGAATCAATGATCAACTCTCTAAAGGAGTTGGTCAAATGAGCAAGAAAGCCAATATTTATGATGTGGCAGAGTTAGCGGGAGTTTCACATCAGACTGTTTCGCGTGTTTTAAATAACCATCCGAGTCTAAGACCAGAGACTCGCGAAAAAGTTGAAAAAGCGATTGCAAAATTAAATTACAGGCCAAATCAAGCTGCGCGCCAGTTGGTAACTTCTCAAAGCCGCATGATTGGCCTATTGATTGCCAACTCGGAATTATTTGGCCCAGCGGCTATTTTGACTGAAATGGAGCGTGAAGCGCGCCTTTCGGGGTACTCGATTATTTCGATTCCAGTTCTACCTGACTCAAAAGAATCATGGCTTGAGGGAATCGAACATCTTCGAAACCTAGAGATTGATGGAGTAATCACAATTGCTCTTCCTCGCGAGATGATGAGTACAGTCGCAAAGAGTCTTTCAGGCGCAGTGATTGTCGTCGTAGACACCGAACCCACAAAAGAATTTGATGTATTTAATATCGACAATAAATTGGGCGGCAAACTGGCAACCGAACATTTAATTGAATTAGGACATAAAAACATCTTGCACGTAACTGGACCTATAAAGTCCTACGAAGCTGCTCAACGTCGTCTTGGATATGAAGAGGCAATGAAGAAGGCGAGTTTAAAGCCAGAGTCTGCAGAAGGAGATTGGTCTGTCTCAACTGGTTATAAATTAGGAAAGAAGACCTTAGAGCGAAAAGTTCGCCCTTCTGCAATGTTCTGCGCAAATGATCATTTGGCACTAGGAGTCATTAAGGCTTTCAATGAGAACGGCCTTCAAGTTCCGAAAGATTTGAGCATCGTAGGTTTTGACGATCTACCAGAGTCGCCATATTTCATCCCATCTTTAACAACCGTTCGACAGGATTTTAGCGAACTCGGAAGATATGCAATGGACAAGATGTTGCAACAGTTGAAAGAGCGTCACGATAAAGCAACATTATTAGTAAAACCTGATTTGGTTGTTAGAGAATCAACAGTAAAAGCGCAAAAAGGAAAATAGCAATGGCAGATAAATATGTGATCGGAGTCGATTACGGAACACTTTCAGGCAGAGCACTTGTAGTACGTGCTTCTGATGGAAAAGAGATGGGTTCTGCAGTATTTGAGTACCCAAATGCCGTTATGGATCGCGTGTTAAATTCAAGTGGCGCGGCTCTTGGGCCGGATTGGGCGCTCCAAGATCCACAAGATTATGTTGAGGTTTTAAAGCATGCAGTGCCAGAAGCGGTAAAAGTAGCTGGAATTAGCGCTGCTGATGTAGTCGGAATTGCTACAGATTTCACGGCCTGCACCATGGTTCCCGTATTTGAAGACGGAACTCCTTTCTCTGCTCGTGATGAATACAAGAAGAATCCACATGCTTATGTGAAGCTTTGGAAACACCATGCTGCGCAACCACATGCAGATCGCATAAATGAAATGGCGCGTCAGCGTAATGAAAAGTGGTTACCTCGATACGGCGGACAGATTTCATCTGAATGGGAGCTAGCTAAAGGTTTGCAACTTTTAGAAGAAGCTCCAGAAATTTACAATGCGATGTACAAATGGGTAGAAGCAGCCGACTGGATTATTTGGCAACTTTGCGGAAAATATGTTCGCAATGCATGCACTGCAGGTTATAAAGGCAACTTGCAAGATGGTGCATATCCATCAAAGGAATATTTCAAAGCGCTAAACCCTGCATTTGAAAACTTCGAAGAGAAGATTTCACACACAATTGGACAGTTAGGCGATGCTGCAGGAACGCTTACTGCGGAAGCTGCGGCATGGACAGGATTACCAGAAGGCATTGCTGTTGCAGTTGGCAACGTAGATGCTCACGTAACAGCGCCAGCGGCTAAAGCAACAGAGCCAGGTCAAATGGTTGCGATTATGGGGACTTCAACTTGCCACGTTATGAATCACAATGCGATTACTGAAGTTCCAGGTATGTGTGGCGTTGTAGATGGTGGAATTGTCAGCGGACTTTACGGTTACGAAGCTGGCCAATCAGGTGTTGGAGATATCTTCGCTTGGTATGTAAATAACCAAGTGCCACAGAATTATTTTGAAGATGCAAAGGCAGCAGGGAAGTCTGTTCATCAGCACTTAACTGACTTGGCTGCTGCTCAACCAATTGGTGCACATGGCTTAGTTGCCCTTGATTGGCATAGCGGGAATCGCTCTGTTCTAGTCGATCACGAACTAAGCGGCCTACTACTTGGTGCAACCCTTACAACCACCGCAGAAGAGATTTACCGCGCTTTGCTTGAATCAACAGCCTACGGAACCCGCATGATTGTTGATACTTTCGCTAAATCCGGAGTACCAGTTAAAGAGTTCATTGTCGCTGGCGGCCTACTAAAGAATGCCTTTTTAATGCAGCTCTATTCAGATGTAACTCGACTTCCAATTTCGACAATTGATACTGATCAGGGTCCAGCGCTTGGTTCGGCAATCCATGCAGCCGTGGCTGCTGGCCTATATAAAGATGTAAATGCTGCTGCAGATGCGATGGGCAAAGTAAACAAGCATGTTTACACACCAAATGAGGAGCGTGCTAAGCAATACGACAAACTGTATGCAGAGTATGCAGAGCTGCATGATTACTTTGGTCGCGGCACGAACAATGTAATGAAACGTTTAAAGAAGTTGAAGCGCGAGGTATCAGAATGACAAATAGAGAGAAACTAATCGCGGCAACTCGTGAAGAGTTGGTCGAACTTCATCAAGAATTGGTGAAGTACAAATTGGTTGTTTGGACCGGCGGCAATGTTTCGCAGCGCATCAAGTTTGATGATGGCTCATCAGATCTCTTTGCAATTAAACCTTCAGGTGTTCGGTACGAAGAACTAACAGCCGCAAAAATGGTGATCTGCGATTTAGGTGGCAATTTAGTTGAAGGTGATTTCCCGCCTTCAAGTGATACGGCTGCGCACGCATATGTTTATCGAAACATGCCTGAAGTAAATGGTGTAGTGCACACACATAGTAATTACGCATGCGCATGGGCTGCAGTTGGAAAAGAGATTCCTTGCATCTTGACTGCGATCGGCGATGAATTCGGAGGACCGATTCCGATAGGCCCGTTTGCGATTATTGGTGATGATTCAATTGGCAAAGGAATCGTTGAAACATTGAAGGGGCATCGTTCAAAAGCTGTTTTAATGCAGAACCATGGTCCGTTCACTATAGGCTCATCTGGCCGCGACGCTGTGAAAGCAGCGGTTATGTGCGAAGACAATGCCAAGAGCGCCTGGATCGCCCAGAGCCTCGGAACCCCAATTCCTATCCCTCAGGATGCGGTGGATTCTTTATTTAATCGTTATCAAAACATCTATGGAAAATAGGTCAAAATCGGTAAGTTAGCCAACGGAGATGTGAGCGCTCACCTTTCAAGGGGGAAAGCTAAATCTTTCGAAATTTGCTTCAAACATTGGACTTTGGTTTGAATGCAAAAGTTTTACCAAAGTCCAACAACCCTAGGAAAGGAACAAATTTGTTCAAGAAAGTAAATGGCGTCATTGCAGCAGTTGCAATGGTTGCAGCATCACTTGTTGTAACAGCTCCAGCACAGGCTGCTGGTGGATTAATCGGCGTTTCAATGCCAACACAGTCATCAACACGTTGGATCTCAGACGGTAACAGCGTTAAGGCTGCACTTGTTAAGGATGGCTTCACTGTAGATCTACAGTACGCAGAAGATGATATTCCAACACAGGTTTCACAGCTTGAAGCGATGCTTACAAAGGGCGCAAAGGCTCTTATCATCGCAGCAATTGATGGAACACAGCTAACAGACGTTCTACAGAAGGCACACGACAAGGGCGTTGTAGTTATTTCATACGACCGCTTGATCCGTGATTCAAAGAACGTTGATTACTACGCATCATTCGACAACTTCAAGGTAGGCGTACTTCAGGCAACATCACTTCTAGTTGGTCTTGGTGTTTATGCATCAGAGAACAGCAAGAAGGCTGATGGCAAGAAGGCAAAGGGTCCATTCAATGTTGAGCTATTTGCTGGTTCACCAGACGATAACAACGCAACATTCTTCTTCAATGGCGCAATGTCAGTTCTTAACCCACTAATCAAGTCAAAGGTAATCACAGTGAAGTCAGGTCAGACTGCATTTACAAAGGTTGCAACTCTTCGTTGGGATGGCGCTGTAGCTCAGAAGCGTATGGAAGATATTCTTGTTGGTTCTTACTCAAAGGCTAAGGTCAACGGCGTTCTTTCACCATACGACGGTCTATCACGCGGCATCATCGCTGCTTTGACAGATGCTGGTTACACAAAGAAGAACATGCCTGTAATCACAGGTCAGGATGCTGAAGTTCTTTCAGTTAAGGCAATGCTTGCTGGCGAGCAGTACTCAACAATCTTCAAGGACACTCGTGAGCTTGCAAAGGTTGCAGTAAGCATGGCAACAGCAATTCTCGATGGCAAGAAGGTTACAGTTAACGATACAAAGACATACAACAACAAGGTTAAGGTTGTTCCTTCATACCTCCTTACTCCTTACATCGTTACAACAAAGAACTACAAGAAGGTCCTAATTGATAGCGGATACATCAAGGCATCCCAACTCAAGTAATTAGGTAGATAGTCCGGTTGGTCTCATCGTTTACTCGGTAGGCCAACCGGACTATCATTCTTATTAGCAGTGAAATTGTTAGTCCGTATTGTCAATAGTTTTCATTTAAGGAAAGTAAAGGAAAAATGACAGAGAACATTTTGGAGATGCGTTCGATCACTAAAACCTTTCCAGGTGTAAAAGCTCTTGTCGATGTATCCCTTACTGTCGAGCGCGGCGAAATCCATGCAATCTGTGGTGAAAATGGCGCTGGTAAATCAACACTCATGAAAGTCCTATCGGGAATCTATCCGCACGGAGATTACGAAGGCGAAATTATCTTTGAAGGACAAGAGCTAAAGCTTAAGAACATCCGCGATAGCGAAGAGCTCGGAATCGTAATCATCCACCAAGAGCTAGCACTGAGCCCCTATCTATCAATCGCTGAGAACATCTTCCTAAATAATGAAATTAAGAGCCGTGGCCTGATTGATTGGAATAAGACCAATCTCGAAGCGCAGAAGCTTCTTGCCAAGGTCGGCCTCTCTGAAGATCCAAATACACCAGTTAATCGCATCGGTGTTGGAAAGCAACAGCTTGTTGAAATCGCTAAAGCCGTTTCAAAGAAGGTAAAGCTCCTTATTCTCGATGAGCCAACTGCAGCTCTTAACGATGCAGATTCAGAGCACCTGCTCGATCTCCTGCGCCAATTTAAGAGCCAGGGAATGACCTGCATCATCATTTCT
>JALQWD010000145.1 GCA_023260175.1 Candidatus Nanopelagicaceae bacterium
TGTCCACTCATAGATATAGATAGTAGCCAATTGCTGGATAGTATTGATTGTATCTAAAATTTGTTGGCCAGTTGTGCTAGAACCTGTGAAAGTAACAGTGAAGTACTCTAGCTTAGGACCTTGAGGTTGAACTGTTGCACCAGTAAGAATCGCAATATCTTGCAACATCGCCTTACGACGATCGCCAAAACCTGGAGCCTTAACTGCTGCAGAGCGGAAGTTACCGCGAATCTTGTTTACCACAAGAGTTGCGAGCGCCTCTGCCTCAACATCTTCAGCGATAATTGCAAGCGGCTTACCGGTCTGCATTACCTTCTCAAGAATTGGCAACATATCTTTGATATTTGAAATCTTTGAATTTGCGATCATTACGTAAGCATCTTCTAGGACTGCTTCCATGCGATCTGTATCTGTTACAAAGTATGGCGAGATATAACCCTTGTCAAAGCGCATACCTTCTGTTAATTCGAGTTCAAGTCCAAAAGTATTTGACTCTTCAACAGTGATAACGCCTTCCTTGCCGACCTTATCCATCGCTTCAGCAATCATTTCGCCAATCGTGGTGTCAGCTGCAGAGATAGATGCAGTTGCTGCAATCTGCTCTTTGGTTTCGACATTCTTTGCCATCTTTAGAAGTTCATCAGTTACTGCGGTGACAGCCTTTTCGATACCGCGCTTGATACCCATTGGGTTTGAGCCCGCAGCTACGTTACGTAGACCTTCGCGCACAAGTGCCTGCGCTAGAACAGTTGCAGTTGTAGTGCCATCGCCGGCAACATCATCAGTCTTCTTTGCAACTTCCTTAACTAGCTCTGCGCCAACTTTTTCGTATGGATCATCAAGTTCGATCTCTTTAGCGATTGAAACGCCATCGTTGGTGATTGTTGGTGCGCCCCACTTCTTCTCTAGGACAACATTGCGTCCGCGAGGTCCAAGGGTTACCTTCACTGCATCAGCTAGTACATTCATTCCGCGCTCTAAACCGCGGCGTGCCTCTTCGTTAAAGGCAATCTGCTTTGCCATTGCTTTTCTCCTATGACTTGTTTCTATATTTCTCGTCTTACGACCTGATTTAGCACTCTCAGGCCCTGAGTGATAAGGCCAAGCGTAATTGAAGGACGATTTACGCTCAAATCCGTCAGATTTTGCCCTTATTTGGCCAAATAACGGAGAAATGAGCGTGGTTTTGTGGGTCTACGGGGGTAATCTTCATACTGAGCGCCGAGGGATCCAACCCGGGTGCGTCGATTGGAGATGGTACATATGGCAGAGACATATAAGGGTGACGCTTACTGCGTAAAGTGCAAAGAGAAGCGTGATTTCGAAGGAACCGTAAAGGTTTCTGACTCTGGTCGTCGCATGGCACAGGGCATTTGCTCAGTATGCGGCACCAAGCTAAACCGCATTCTCGGTAAGGCACAGTAAGTAAGCAAACGTAGTTAAACCCGCCTCATTATCTGGGGCGGGTTTTTCTTTTATTTGAAAGGTTGTTACCTTACCCGTTATGGCTGATAGCAGTTTCGATATCGTTTCCAAGATTGATCGCGCAGAGTTAGATAACGCGGTCAACCAAGCAGCTCGCGAACTAGATACCCGCTTTGATTTTAAAGGTACCGGTACCAAGCTTGAAATCGCTGGCGAAGTAATCAAAATTGAATCCGAAACTGAAGAGCGCGCTAAGGCTGCGCTTGAAGTACTCAAAGAGAAGATGATTAAGCGTAATGTTTCGCTCAAGCACCTTGATCCATCTGAACCGCAGCAATCTGGAAAGTTAACCAAAATTAACTGCCCACTTAAGGAAGGTATTTCAACAGAGAATGCCAAGAAGGTTGCTAAGTTAATTAAGGATGAAGGTCCAAAGGCAGTTAAGACTCAGATTCAAGGCGATGAACTTCGCGTAACCAGCAAATCACGTGATGATCTTCAAGAAGTTATTGCGCTAGTTAAAAACGCCTCGCTTGATTTCGCAGTTCAGTTCACGAACTACAGATAAGTTTTTTAGTTGAACAAATATAAAGCCGGAATCTTATTCGGCGTTTCTGCACATGTGCTTTGGGGTCTCTTCCCTCTTTACTGGCCATTATTAAAACCTGCGACTGCGCTTGAGATTGTTTCGCACCGCGCTGCCTGGACTTCGATCTTCTGCATCATTGTCCTGGCATTTCAAAAACAACTCCGCCACATGTTTGATTTGATGTTTACTAAAAAAGTTTTCTTGAGATTAGTTCTTGCATCATCACTAATCTCAATTAATTGGCTGGTTTATATCTGGGCTACAAATCATGGACATGTTGTTGAAGCATCTCTTGGATATTACATAAACCCGCTATTTATCATTGCTTTTGGCGTGATTTTGTTAAAAGAGAAGCTCCGCAAATTGCAGTGGCTAGCGGTTGGTATCGGTGCGATTGGTGTAATTGCGCTAACTATTGATTACGGGCGTTTGCCTTGGATTGCGCTGGCTTTAGCTACATCTTGGGGCTCATATGGCCTAATTAAGAAGCGCTTAAACCTAGGTGCCCTTGAAGGATTAGCAATTGAAACGTTAATTTCTTTTATCCCATATGCAGGATATTTAATTTATATCGGTACTCAAGGAACAGGACAATGGGGTCAAAAGCCAAGTTTGACTCTTCTGCTAACTGCAGCTGGTGCCGTAACTGCAATTCCGCTGCTTCTATTTAATGGCGCAGCTACTCGCCTGCCTTATTCAACGCTAGGTTTGTTGCAATACATCACGCCAACTCTGCAGTTCTCAATTGGAGTTTGGATTAATCACGAAGCGATGCCTACAGGGCGCTGGATTGGTTTTCTGATTATTTGGTTTGCGTTAGTTGCGCTTGCGGTTGATTTGGTTAAATCAACCAACTCGGTCAATAACTAAATCGCATAAAGAAAATAGCGCGGTGCTGGTTTCGCTGATTGGTAATGGACCTAATGCAGCACGAGCTTCTTTTGCAATTGCTTGAAGTTGCGCACGAGATTCTGCCATTGCTTTATGGTTACGAAGTTCTTGGATAACCCACTGAACTTTCTCTTCTGACTTAATAGGGCCAGAGAGAGCTAATTTCAAAGATGCATCTTTGGGATCATTAGATTTCATCGCATTTAATGTAACTAGCGTAGGGATGCCTTCGCGAAGATCGGTGCCTGGAGTCTTTCCAGAATCTAAAGAGTCGCTTGCAATATCGATAATGTCATCTGCTAACTGGAATGCGACACCGATTTTTTCTCCGAACTCAGTGAGGGTTTCAATCTCTTCCTTGGTGCAATCTGCAAACATTGCGCCAAAACGTAGAGATGTTGCAATTAGCGAACCTGTTTTATCAGCGACAACCTGTAAATAGTGTTCTAACGGATCACTGTTGCCAGGACCTTGAGTCTCTTGAATCTGGCCGATTACTAAGCGCTCGAAGGTATCAGCCTGTAATTTGACCGCTTCTGGGCCTAATTCAGCGAGAATTTGTGACATTTTCGCGAATAGATAATCGCCGGTAAGGATTGCAACTGAATTGCCCCAACGGCTATTAGCGCTCTCTACTCCACGACGAAGCGGCGCTTCATCCATTACATCATCGTGATACAGAGTCGCTAAATGAGTTAGTTCGCAGACCGCGGCTGCTTTAACAACTTTTTCGTTTACACCGCTACCTACAAGCGCGCCAAGAATTGTAATTAGGGGTCTAAAGCGCTTTCCGCCTGCAGCAACTAGATGGCGAGAAGTTTCATTTGCAAAGAGGTATTTGCCTTCGATGCGTTGATTTAGAACGCTTTCGATATCCGACAAGCTTGCAGCAATGGTCGCCTCAAGTTCAGGCGACAAGCTAGGAATACCGAAAGCAGCCATTTAGCGAATGAAAGTTGAATAGGTATTGATGAAATTAATCAAAGGCTGAGGAACTACACCAAAGAGAATAGTTGCTACACCACTAATTACAACCACGCTACGTGTTAAGGCAGATGGAATAACTACTGTGGTGCCGTCTTCAACTGCATCCTTAAAGAACATCAACACAATCACTCGAATATAGAAGAAAGCTGCTGCCGCTGATGAAAGCACACCTGCGATAACTAACCACTTTCCGCCTGCTTCGTAAGCGGCAGAGAAGATAGAGAACTTTCCAATAAATCCTGCTGTTAATGGAATTCCTGCAAAACCTAATAGATATGTAGCGAATAACGTTGCAACAAGTGGTGATCGCTTAGCTAGTCCTGCCCAGCGATTTAAATCTGTTACTTCACCATTTGCATCGCGAATTAAAGTAACAATCGCAAATGCGCCAACAGTTGTTAAGCCATAAGTTGCAAGATAGAAGATAGTTGCGCTTAGACCGTTCTGGCTAAGTGCATAAACACCTGAAAGCAAGAAGCCGGCGTGAGCGATTGATGAATAAGCCAACATACGCTTAACATCGCGCTGCGCTATAGCCACTAAAGAACCAAGCACCATAGTGATAATTGCGATCACCATGATTATTGGGCGCCAAGACCATTCAGCATTTGCTAGTGATACGTAGAAAATACGTAGCATCGCACCGAAAGCAGCAATCTTTGTTGCTGCAGCCATGAATGCAGTAATTGGTGTTGGAGCGCCTTGATAAACATCTGGTGTCCAGGCATGGAATGGAACTGCACCAACTTTAAATAGCAAGCCAGCTGATAAGAAGACGATTCCGATAAGCAAGAAGACGTTATTTCCAGTTCCGCCAACTACTGCCTGGCGGATGCCACCTAAAGTGATACTTGCAGAAGATCCGTAAAGGAATGCTGCACCAAATAGGAAGAATGCTGACGCGAATGCTCCAAGGAGGAAATACTTAAGCGCAGCTTCTTGTGACATCAAACGACGGCGACGTGAAAGTCCGGTCATTAGATATAAAGGCAATGAGAGCATTTCTAGCGCCACAAATAAAGTTATTAGATCTGTTGAAATTGGGAATAACAACATACCTGCCACTGAGAATAAAAATAGAGGATAAACCTCAGTAACGCGAAGTCCCGCTGCTGAAGCTTCAACTTCTTCACGTGAACCAGGAAGTGATGAAGCAACTGCGGTGAAGTTCTTCTCATCTGCAAGAAGCAGAGTTGCCACTAGCGCAATTACCAAAATAAAGAGCTGTATCAAGAATCCAGCGCCATCAAATGCAACAGAACCCCCTGCTGCATCAAATATTTCTTTGCCCTTGTTTGAAATCACTGCAACCGCAGATAGAAGTAGAGTAATTAAAGTGATGCCAAGCTGCAGCGATGCACGCTTGCTACGTGATGCGAACGCTTCAACCAAGACTGCAATCAGCGCACCGCCCAGCACAATAAGAATCGGTGCCAGGATTGAGTAATTAAGGACTGGCGCTATAAAGCCGCTCATTTGTTATCTCCTACAGTCGGTGCTGGATCGCTAAATCCAAGCGCTGAAATAGTTGCTTGCGCCGCTGGATTAATGATGTTTAGAAGCGGTGATGGGAAGAAGCCAAGCGCAATAATCACTGCAATTACTGGTGCAATCGCAATTTTTTCGCGCAAGTTAAGGTCACTTAAATTCTCATTGCCAGGTGTAGTTGGGCCGTGAAGCGCCTTCTGTACCGGAATCAAAATGTAAAGCGCAGCCAGAACAATTCCGAAGGTAGCAATAATCGCCGCTACTGGGTAACGGGTATATGTGCCAACTAATACTAAGAATTCACTAACGAAGCTAGACATACCTGGCAGAGCTAGTGATGACATGCCTGCAAGGAAGAATGACCACGCCATGATTGGAGTAACTCTTTGAAGTCCACCGAAATCGGCGATTGTCGATGAACCGCGACGAGATGCCATCCAACCTGCAACTAAAAATAGCGCTGCGGTTGAGAAACCGTGGTTAAACATATAAAGAGTTGCACCGCTATGACCCTGTGAAGTCATTGCAAAAATACCCATAGTTATAAAACCAAAGTGAGAGATTGAGGTAAATGCAATCAGTCGCTTTACGTCGCGCTGACCAATTGCAAGGAAAGCGCCGTAAATAATTGAGATTACAGATAGCACCAAAATCACTGGAGTGAATGTCTTTGTTGCATCTGGGAAAAGAGTAAGGCAGTAACGGATCATTCCGAAAGTACCAACCTTATCTAAAACACCAAGTAGTAATACTGATGTGCCAGGTGTTGCAGAATTTGCTGCATCTGGCAACCAGGTGTGGAATGGCCATAGCGGCGCTTTAATCGCAAAAGCGATAAAGAATCCTAGGAATAACCAGTTCTGAGTTGATGGTGCAATCTGCAAAGTTGAAAGTGCACCTATATCAAAGGTGCGACCAACTTGAGTTCCTGCAATTACATAAAGACCGATAATCGATGCCAACATCAGAAGTCCGCCGAGCAAGCTGTATAGCAAGAACTTCACTGCAGCTTGTGCACGTTGGCCGGTGCCATATCCACCAATTAGGAAGTAGACCGGAATCAACATTGCTTCGAAGAATACGTAGAAGAGGAAGACATCGGTAGCGGCAAAAACGCCAATCATCATGGTCTCAAGGACCAAGATCAGAATGTAGAAAGTCTTAACAGACCAACGTCCGCCAACTGCCTCATTCCAGCCTGCCAAAACCACGATTGGTGCCAATATAACTGACATCAAAATCAGTACCAGAGCGATGCCATCAATTCCAACTGCATAGTTGATACCAAAAGCTGGGATCCATTCGCGCTTCTCTACAAATTGCAGACCTGCATCTGCGCGATCAAATTCCATAGTTAACAAGACACCTGCTGCTGCAACAACCAGTGTTGTTGCCAGTGCCATCTTCTTTAGCCTGTTGTTGTTCTGGGCTAGGAAGGTTTTTCTTTTCAATAATTTGTTCATATCTTGTTCTGTCATATGCATCACCTTGAACAATTTGAGACATTAGCCCCGATCTTATTTTCATAACATCTTCGCCAAATTCTGCATATGCATCTGAAAAAATTCTTGAATATCCCATTGCTAAAGTGTAAGTATTATCAACATCGCCTCTTGAATTTTTAACTAACCAATCAAGATATGTTTTCAAAGAGTTGTCTATGATTACTTGAGCGTCAGGGTAGTTTTTGAATATCTCATCTGAAACTAGTCCTCTATTTACATAATCCATAAACAATTGTAGTTTTTCAGGACTTTTTTCTAAATATTCATACGCTAAGTCGGTTGTTTGAAGATCGTATGATAAATAATTTAAATTGTGTTGATTTTTGATTAAAGTTTCAGTGATCTCTGATTCAGATTTTCCTTTCAACATCAAAGAATATATGACATTGATAAGTGTCTCAAAACCCCATCTATCACCTCCATATTTTAATAAATCAATAAAATATTCTTCACCGAATTGTTTGAGAATTCTATTCAATCTTTCAAAATAAATGTGTCCACCAAAAGTAGTTTTAATTATATTTGAATGTTTAATCAAAAATGACATTACATTTTTTAATGCTTCTGGACTTGGATTTTGTTCCATTGGAGTGAATTTTGATTGTATATGATCATTATTACTGAATGAAACATCATTATTTTCATTAGCAATATATTTATCATAGTTTTCTCTTCCAAATCTTTTAATGAAGTTGAGTCTATGAGTAATTTCTGTAAGACTAATACCTTCAGAATATCCATCATCATTTACTAAATGATCATTTGCAAAATAAACAGCTAAGAAATCATCTTTGTCTACATTTAAATGCATATCATCACCAGAACCACTTAAAAAATAGTATGGTTGATGCATTATATGAGCAATCATAGACAGAATCTCTTGAGGATTTTGTGCTAATTCTTCTTTAAATAAATCTTTTAAATATGCTAATATTTTAGAATGACGTTCAGCTTGGTTATCAACTTCTACAGGTGTCCTTAAAGTTGTTCTAAAGATAGTATTTAAATCATCGCTCTGGCCCAAATAAATATTGGCAGCATAGTGTTGTGCATAATTTGTAGTGCGATTATTTATCGATAAAAAGCTATTGTCCTTAAAGTATGCAGCTAAAGCCAAACCTAAAGAATCTTCAAAAAATTTACCAATTAAATTTTGGTTGGGAAATGTTCCTCTCAAAGATACGATTATGTTTTGAACGCCATTCATAGCATTTAAAACATTTCCATTATTAGCAACAAGTTGGTCATAAAAACGCTTAGTTAATTCATTTGCATTTTGAAAATGTTCGTCGCTAAAAGGATCACCATATTTTGGTTGAGTAAGTATCGGCCTTGGTTTAGAATATTTTAAACTGTCCCTAGATGGATACAAATCATAAACTTCTTCTAATTCTGGAGTTACGTTTTGCTTATGAACAGTTTCCCAATTAATTTCTTCTGCAGATGGTCTTGGTTCTTTTATAGGTTCTTCAATTGGCTCTTCTTGTGCAGTGATAAATCTAGCATAACGACAGGCAAGTTCGAAAAAATCAGAAGAGTTTTTATATAAGCCTTGTTGGTCAAAAGCAGT
>JALQWD010000150.1 GCA_023260175.1 Candidatus Nanopelagicaceae bacterium
GACAATTGCATCGCGGCCATTTGCAGCATCTCGAGCATCAAATACCGCCGCCAACATACGATTGACTTGTTCTACATACGGTTCACCCCATGAAGGTTTCCATGGATTCCATAACTTTGGCCAGGCAGATGGTTGGCGAAGAACGCCATCGCCAACTCCAAAAGGTTTGCCTTCAAAAACATTTGCCGCTTCAATCAAACGTTCGTCAGTCTTGATTATTAACCCATGTGCATCAGCCATTGGTTTTGCTGTTTGCTGCGCACGCTCTAAAGGCGAGGCATGGACCGCAGCGATATCAAGATCTTTAGACCAGTTACCCAAAACCGCAGCCATCTCTTCGCCGCGCTTTGATAGAAACCAACCGCTCTGTCGGCCGTAGAGAATTTTGTTGGGATTCTCGACCTCGCCATGACGAACAACATGCACAGAACTCATAGGTAAAGCATAAAGCGTTTATGGTTAAGGCATGGCCGCCCGTAGCGCTGCGTTTTTTGACCTCGATAACACGATGGTTCGTGGGTCGACCCTCTATTTCCTGGGACGTGCGATGTACCACCGAGGTTTCTTCACTAAAGCAGATATCTCCAAATTTGTTGTTGCCAATGTCAGATTCCGCTTAACAGGAACTGAAAAGCCTGAAGTTATTTCAAGATTTCAAAAGGCTGCTACTGATTTCATTGGCGGTCATGATGTTAATGAAATTTATACAATCGCACAATCTGTTTATGACGAATATGTTTCACCTGCACTTATTCAAGGAACTATAGATATTGCAAAGAAACATTTGGCTGATGGAAACGAAGTTTGGTTAGTTACTGCAGCTCCTGAAGATATGGCCAAATTGATTGCTGATCGTTTGGGTTTCACTGGAGCAATCGGAACCAAAGTTGCAATTGAAGATGGAAAATATCTTGGACATCTAAATGGAAAAATTTTGCATGGCGTTGAAAAAGCTCGTGCAGTTAGAGAGATTGCAGCAGAGCGCGGATTCTCACTAAATAATTGCCATGCCTACTCTGATAGCGCAAGTGACTTTCCTTTACTTCAATCGGTTGGACAACCACATGCCATCAATCCAGATGCAAGGTTGCGTATCAAGGCACTTGCCGAAAATTGGGAGATCGTTGATTTTCGCAGATTTCGAAAGTTAAACCGCTGGTTGGGTCCAACTGTCAGCCGATTTGTAGCGCTTGGCGCATGGCTGACCCCTAGGTCGCGAGGAGAGAGAAGAAGCGACTAAAATCGGCAGGTTATGTATCGCACCTTCGCTGATTATCTGCGCACCTTAGATGATGCTGCGCTCGAGCGACTCTTCTCATTGCGACCAGATTTAATCTCACCTACTCCACCTGATTATTCGGCCTTAGCGGTTCGCGCCAATAGCGGACCGAGTATTGCCAGAGTTATTGATTCGCTAAATGCATTTGAACTTCAAGTTTTAGAAGCGATGATGGTCTTGGAAGAACCAATAAAAGTTAAAGAGTTAGAGAAAATTACTGATACCTCTGCCCGCTTTGCATTTAAGAAATTTGAAGAATTGGCGCTGGTTTATGAAGGGGTAATTCCTACTCAAGTTAGAGAAGCAATTGGCGCAGAGCCAGCAGGTCTCGGGCCACGTTCTCTAACTAAATTAGATCTTAAGAAATTATCAACTGCGCCAGATTCTGCAAAGAAAGTTATGAGCGCGCTCTGCTGGGGACCACCTCGCGGAAGCGTCGGTGATATCAAAAACCCTGGTCCCGGAATTGCATGGTTATTAGAACATCACTACGTAGTGCCGCTAGATCAACGACATGTAGTGATGCCTGCAGAGGTTGCAATTAATTTACGTGGCGGAAAAGTTCATAGAGAACTTGCATCAAATGCGCCTGCATTAGATGGAAAGAAATATAACCAAAGCGATATTGATCGCGCTGCGATTGCAAATATCTCAAACGTTTTACGTTGGTGCGAAGAGTTATTAAATTTCTGGGGCGAAACTGCTCCGACTGCGTTACGTGCTGGCGGACTAGGCGTTCGAGATCTTAAAGATGCTGCCCAGCATTTAGGTGTTACAGAAGGCTGCGCCGCATTTGTTGCCGAGCTCTGCTATCTATCTGGATTAGTTGCAATTGATGCAGATGAAACAATTGCTCCGACGAACTCTTTTGATATTTGGCTAACTCAAGATTTCGAAAGCAAATGGCGAAATATCGTTGCGCTTTGGTTAATTACATCGCGCGTATCTGGATTAGTTGGACGTAGCGAACAGAAATTCTCAGCACTTGGCCCTGAATTAGATCGAGTTAGCGCTGCAAATATTCGCTCTCGCACTCTCGAAGAGCTTAGAAGCAATGTCGAACTATCCCCAACTATTGCTAGCTTTACAGAGCGCATGAAGTGGTTGGCGCCGCTTCGTAGAGGCGCAAACCTACGAGACGACCTAGTTAAGTGGACGCTCGAAGAGGCGGAATGGCTAGGGATGACTGGCTTAGGCGCACTCTCTACCTTTGGTTCTGAGCTACTGGATGGTGATGATGACTTAGGCGTTAACGCTGCTCTGCCAACTCCGATTGATTACATAACAATCCAGAGCGATCAAACTGCAATTGCACCAGGACCTCTGCAACATGAACTTGCAGTTGAATTAAGTCAGATGGCGGATATCGAAAGCCGTGGCGCGGCAACTGTTTATCGTTTCACTGAGAGTTCGATCCGTCGCGGATTAGATCACGGTAAATCAAGTTCAGATATTATTAAGTTCCTTGCAAAAATATCTAAAACACCTCTGCCGCAACCTTTAGAGTATTTAATTACAGACTCCGCGCGCAAACATGGACAGCTACGCGTTGGTGCAATTCACTGTTACCTTCGTTGTGAAGATCCATCAGTTCTCACTGAAATTATCTCTGATAAACGCATAGATGTTGCACTACGTCAAATTGCTCCAACTGTATTAGTTTCAGATTTTGACATTGACGAAGTTCTAAATGTTTTACGAAGTGCAGGTTATATGCCGGCAGCGGAAAGTGCACAAGGAATTCTCTTAACTTCACCACATAACAAGCGCGTTAAAAATCGACCAAAGCCACCAAGGATTGTTGGAGAGATCGAACCTCCAACTGCCGAAGCAGTTGCTGGAGCAATTAGAGCGATAAAAGTTGGCGAGAAATCAACAGCTAAGCAGAGTCAGCTGAGAAATAGCGGTGCTATACCTCGCACTACCGCAAATGAAACTTTAGATATTCTAAATAAAAATCTTAATCGCACGATTTCGATTGGGTATGCCGATAACAATGGTGGCGTCTCGCATCGCATCGTCGATGCGCAGCAAATCGCAAATGGTGTGCTTTTGGCACATGATCACAGCACAGGTGAGCTACAAACCTTTAAAATCATTCGAATCACCGGGGTCGCTCCGCTATGACCATAGAAACTGGCAGAATTGCCCCCATGTTGCAGGCGCTCGAAGCTCTAGTTAGATGTGAATCTCCATCTGAGGATTTAGATGCTTGCCGAAAAGTAATTCAGCTAGCAAATGAAATTGCCACCAATGAACTTGGGAAATCTGCTGAGATTACTGAAGTAAATGGACGCCCAGTTTTTTGGTGGGGAGATAAGAATCCAAAGGTAGTTTTACTCTGCCATCTAGATACAGTTTGGCCAATTGGTTCATTTAAGCCAATCTGGAATATTGAAGGCGATGCGCTTCGCGGCCCAGGAACTTTCGATATGAAAGTTGGATTTATTCAGGCGCTATACGCGCTCAAAGGTATTGAAGGTTCAGTCGCTTTAATTGCAACTACCGATGAAGAGATCGGAAGCCATGCTTCGCGCGATTTAATCAAGGAAGTTTCTAAGAACGCATCTGCAGTTCTTGTATTAGAAGCATCGTTAGATGGCAAAGTTAAAACAGGTCGCAAAGGCACTGCGATGTATGTAGTCAAAGCAGTTGGTCTTGCATCTCATGCTGGTCTAGAACCAGAAAAGGGAATTAATGCGACTGTAGAAATCGCCGCCCAAATTTTAAAATTGCAAAGTTTAGAGAATGCAGAGCATGGAACTACTGTGGTGCCAACAATGCTTAAAGGTGGCACCACAGCAAATACTGTTCCTGCTGAAGCTACTCTAGAAATTGATGCGCGCTCATTTAGCCAGAGCGATTTAGAACGAGTAGATAAAGCCATTCAATCTCTACAGGCAATTACTCCTGGTGCCAAGCTTGAAATTACTGGTGGCTTAAATCGCCCGGTATTAGAACCTGCTTCATGCAAAGAGCTATATGAAATTGCAGAAAAAGTAGCCAAAGATATTGGGATGGCGCCCCTTGGCTCTGCGGAAGTTGGCGGAGCAAGCGATGGCAATTTTGCCGCAGCTGCAGGCGCACGCGTATTAGATGGACTTGGCGCAATTGGTGGCGGCGCACATGCTGCAAATGAGTGGGCAAGCGTTAGTGCAATTGAAGAACGAAAGAATTTCCTCCATGCCTTTATTAAGGAGCTCTTGAAGTGAGCGATGGACCGCTAATTGTTCAGAGCGATAAGACGATTCTGCTGGATGTAGATCATCCAAATTCAACTGAATGTCGCCGCGCAATTGCTCCTTTTGCAGAGCTAGAGCGCTCTCCGGAACATATCCATACCTATCGCTTAACTAATTTAGGTTTATGGAATGCACGCGCTGCTGGCCACGATGCTGAAAATGTAATCGATACTTTAATCAAATACTCTCGCTACGCAGTTCCACATTCTTTGCTACTTGATATTGCAGAGACCATGTCTAGGTATGGTCGCCTACGTCTTGAATCTAATCCGATTCATGGCTTGGTTTTAGTAACAACAGATAGCGCGGTACTTGAAGAAGTAATTCGCGCAAAGAAGATTGCGCCGCTACTTGGTGCCCGAATTGATAAAGAAACTATCGCAGTTCACCCTTCACAACGTGGTGCCATCAAACAGCATCTACTCCGCTTAGGTTGGCCAGCAGAAGATTTTGCAGGTTATGTTGATGGGCAAGCGCACCCAATTGATTTAAATCAAGAAGGTTGGAACATCCGGCAATACCAAGAACATGCAGCTGAAGGTTTCTGGCATGGCGGTAGCGGTGTAGTAGTTCTTCCATGCGGCGCTGGTAAAACAATTGTTGGTGCCGCAGCTATGTCACATGCAAAAGCGACTACTCTGATTTTAGTAACCAATACCGTTGCAGCCCGTCAATGGCGCGATGAACTATTGCGTAGAACCACTCTTAATGAAGATGAAATCGGTGAATATAGCGGCGCGAAGAAAGAGATTCGCCCTGTAACTATCGCTACTTATCAAGTTATGACCAAGAAGAAGAATGGTGTTTATGCCCATTTAGATCTCTTTGATTCATACGACTGGGGCCTAATTATTTACGACGAAGTTCATCTACTTCCTGCGCCGATTTTTCGCTTTACCGCTGATATCCAATCGCGCCGTCGTTTAGGTC
>JALQWD010000198.1 GCA_023260175.1 Candidatus Nanopelagicaceae bacterium
GATGATTGAACAGACTTGCCATTAATGAAGTTCGAAATCTTTTCCATGCGAACTACTTTAGTGTTTTAGATTAGTTTTTGGAACCTTCACTGGCCGCTAATTGACCACATGCGCCGTCGATTTCGCGTCCACGAGTATCGCGAACTGTTACGGGCACGCCATAACTTTCAAGAACTCGCACGAATTCCTTCTGGTCTTGCGGACGCGATGCGGTCCACTTAGAACCTGGGGTTGGGTTTAGTGGAATCAAATTTACGTGCGCATTACGGCTCTTAAGTAACTTGCCAAGCAAATCTGCGCGCCACGCTTGATCGTTAATATCTTTAATTAGCGCATATTCAATTGAATATCTGCGGCCGGTTTTCTTTGCATATGCATCAGCAGCGGCAAGGATTTCACGGACTTTGAAGCGAGTATTGATTGGCACCAAGGTATCGCGAAGTTCGTCATCAGGGGTATGAAGTGAAACGGCCAATGTAACTGGAATGCCCTCTTCGGTGAACTTCTCAACGCCATTTACCAAACCAACAGTTGAAAGAGTTACCGAACGCGCACTGATGCCAAGTCCATCTGGATTTGGTGAAGTGATGTTGCGAAGAGTCTGAACCACCGCGCTGTAATTAGCTAACGGTTCGCCCATTCCCATGAAAACAATATTTGATAGACGAATCGGTTCTCCGCCCATTTCGCCGGAAGCACAAAGACGCGCAGCTTGCACAATTTGTTCTGTAATTTCTCCAGCAGTTAGATTTCGCTTTAAACCACCCTGGCCAGTTGCGCAGAATGGGCATGCCATACCGCAACCTGCTTGAGATGAGATACAAACAGTCGCGCGATCTGGATACTTCATCAAAACAGATTCCACCAAAGTTCCATCGTGCAGACGCCATAAATCTTTACGAGTCATGCCGTTATCGGTCTGCAAGGTGCGAACAAGTTCCATCAATTTTGGCGTAAATGCATCCGCTAGTTTTTGGCGCATATCCGCAGGGATGTCGCTCCATTTTTCTGGATCAGTTTCCAAATGTGTGTAGTAATGAACGGCTACTTGATTGGCGCGGAATGCAGGAATCCCTAACTCTTCGCAGAGTTTCTTGCGGTCATCCTTGCTCATATCAGCAAGATGTTTTGGCGCCTTTTTCTTCTGTTTAGGTTCTTCGAAAATTAACGGCAGATCACTCATGAAAAGTGCTTCACTAACTCAAGCAGAACCCAGAGCGCAGGCGCCGAAGTTACGATTGAATCTAAGCGATCCATCACTCCTCCGTGGCCAGGCAATAAATCTCCCATATCTTTAATGGCAAAATCGCGCTTAATTGCAGATTCAATCAAATCACCTGTTGTTGCAGTAAAGACAATTATTAATCCAACTCCTGCGCCAATCCATGGATTTAAATTAAGAATGCCATCGAAAGATAAATATCCAAGAGCGGTTGTTGCAATTGCTGCGCCTGCTAAACCTTCCCAGGTTTTCTTTGGGGAGATCTTTGGCGCCATTGGATGCTTGCCAATCAGAACGCCAAATACATAAGCAAAGGTGTCATTACTTGCAACCAGAATTACGAAAACCATAATCTGCTCAAGTCCGTTGTATGGACGAGCAAGGAGAATTAGGAATCCAGTTAAGAATGGCAGATATACGAGTGCAAATACTGAAGCGCTTGCGCTCTGCACAAAACCTTCAGTGCCACGACGAAGTAAAAGCACCAACATCAATACCAGCGCGATTGCTAAACCAATAGCCAAGCCGCGGATTCCACCAAACCAAGCTCCTGCTGATAAACCAACTGATGCCAGCATTAGTGATCGTTTGGAGACGTAGGTATTGGTAGATGAAAAGGCATGTGCAAGCTCTTTAATCGCAAGCACTAGCGCCAGTGCAACAAGCGCTGCAAAGCCTGCTGGGAAATATTTAAGAAGCGCCCAGACGCCACCCATTAAAGATAAAGAGGTCGCAATAGATGGCAATAACTTACGCCCTGCGCGCTTATTTATTGCATCGTTAATTGCTGATAAATCAGACATTAAACCTCTAAGAGCTCTGCTTCTTTATGCTTTAGAAGTTCATCAATCTTCGCTACGTGATCGCCGGTAACCTTTTCAAGTTCCTTTTCAGCGCGAGCTAAATCATCTTTAGAAATTTCGCCATCTTTTTCTAGCTTTTCTAGAGCTTCCTTAACAGCGCGGCGGATGTTGCGGATAGAAACCTTTGCATCTTCACCCTTTGATTTAGCTAATTTGATGTACTCCTTACGGCGCTCTTCAGTTAGCTGTGGGAAATTGATGCGAATTGAAACGCCGTCATTGCTTGGATTTACGCCAAGATCTGATTCGCGAAGCGCCTTTTCGATTGATGACATTGCGCCCTTATCGAATGGATTGATGATGGCAACGCGTGCTTCTGGAATCTGAACAGAAGCTAATTGATTTAGCGCCGTTGGTGCGCCGTAGTAATCAACGATTACCTTATTGAAAAGTGATGGATGAGCGCGACCGGTACGGATAGATGCAAGATCTTCCTTTGCCACATCGACGGCTTTGTTCATCTTATTTACGCCGTCTGTAGAGATTGATGCAATGTCGCTCATCGTATGTCCTTAGTTAACTAGTGTTCCGATTTTCTCGCCGCTTACCGCGCGAGCAATATTTCCATTATTCATTAAATCAAATACCACGATAGGTAGTTTGTTTTCGCGGCAGAGGCTAAATGCTGCAGCATCTGCAACGGCGAGAGATTTGCTCAAAACTTCATCGTAGGTAATGGTTTCAAATTTAGTTGCGCTTGCATCCTTACGTGGATCTGCGTTGTAAACGCCATCAACGCCGCTCTTTGCAAGAAGCAAGGCATTAGCGCCAACTTCTAGTGCGCGCTGCGCTGCAACGGTATCTGTTGTAAAGAACGGCATACCTGCGCCTGCACCGAAAATAACTACGCGGCCCTTTTTGGCGCCCCCTTATTGAATTGTCCCATGGGTGGAACGCGCGGGCACCATTGACACGCCAGCCTCCCCCATATCCCTTGGACTTGCAGGGGACCCGCACTGCCCAGATCACGTGCTCATCTTGTGGGGCCCGATTT
>JALQWD010000085.1 GCA_023260175.1 Candidatus Nanopelagicaceae bacterium
TCTGCCGAATTTCGTCCAAGCAGCAGATCGAGTCATTGAGTTAGCGCGTCCTGGTGATGTTGTCATAACTCTCGGCGCTGGGGATGTTAATTCTCTCGCACCGATAATTGCCGAAGGGTTGAGCCGACGCTTTGGAGCTGCCTTCTTTGCTGCTGGCTTAGCAGCTGCCTTTTTACGGCGCTTTGGTGCAGCCTTCTTAGCTGCTGCCTTCTTACGTGCTGCCACGTATTTCTCCTATCGAACTGAACCGGATCCGTCTACCAGTTCTTTCAAGGAGAAGTCTTACAGGTAAAAGCAAATAGCACAAACATTTTGTGATTTATTTGTAAGTGCGTGTCGCAAATACTTTTTGATTATTTTTCGTGATTACTAGTAAAAATTTTAGAATTTCAGAAAATATTTTCCTAATTTCGGAAAAAATCCTTCCAAATTGGTTAATTTTCTAGATTTTTCCGTTTTTCGCGTTCTGAAATCGCAAATTCGTTGGTTTCGACATCATATTTGCGAAAAGTTGGCAGTAAACCAGCCAGTAGGGCGACGAAAATGACGCACATTAGACCGCCAGAAGTTACTGAAATCGATAATGAAGTAGCAGTTGCGACCATCGCAGCTCTCATCTGACCCATCAATGGTCCAATTGAATATGAAAGTAATTCAATGCCAGCCAACCTGCCACGAAGTTCATCTGGAATTGTCTGATTCCAGATTGCCGATCTAAATAGGGCGCTGACCATGTCTGATGCACCGGCGGCGGCCAAGAAGAAGAGCACCAACCAGACCGAATGAACCACTCCACTAAATGCAATTGCCGCACCCCAACCGATCGCTGCCCAGATGACAGCTTTGCCATGCCATCTGTAATTGCTAGACCAACCTGAAGTCAAAGTAACAATCACCGAACCAACTGTCCCGGCGGCATAGAAGAGACCGAGCGACCATTTAGCATCTAGTTGATCTGCCCAAAAAGGAAAGAGGGCATTTGGCATTGCAAAGAACATCGCAGCTAAATCAATTAGGTATGTTCCAAGTAAATCTTTTCTAGAGAAAGCATAACGGACCCCTTCAAAAAGCGCGGAAATGGCTGGTTTTTCGCTCTTCTCCGTCACCGGAATATTTTTTACTTTCCAAAGGAAAAATAATGAAACTAAATAAGTAAATGCATCAATTGCAAAACCCATTGATGTAGAGAAAGATGCAATGACAATTCCACCAACAGCGGGTCCGACAATTACACCAAGTTGCCAACGCAAACTCATCAAAGCATTAGCGGCAGGCAGATCATCGTGGCTAACTAGTCGCGGCAAGATCGCTCCGGCGCTTGGTCTTTGGATTCCGTCGACTGCCGAAAAGAGCGCGGTGATTAGGTAGATGATGATCAGACTTGGGGATGGGGTAATTGAATTGACCAGTAGCCCAATGACTAGAAGCAGAGCAGCGCCCTCTGAAAACCAGATTAATTTCTTGCGGTCATAGCGATCTGCAAGGACACCGCCATAGAGACCAAAGATGATGAGCGGAATCAATTCGACCGCTCCGATTGCACCAACGGCTAGATAAGAGTTGGTCAGCTCCTTAATTTGATAAGGAAGGGCGACCATCGTGATCATGGTGCCGAAGAAGGAGATTAACCCCGATAACCAGAGATTGCGGAAGTCCGGATATCGCTTTAAGGGCGATAAATCGATTGCAAATCTGCTCACCTTGCTAGACACAGGGGCAGGTTACTTAAAAGTTTCCTTTTCGGATGGGAAATCTCCGCTTGCTACATCGCGGGCAAACTCTTTAGCGCCACTAAAGAGTTCGGTTCTCAAATTTCGATAAGCGCGTGCAAGTTTTGGCGGGTTCTTCGTCAGACCAAAGGCATCGGTCCAAACTAGAACTTGAGCATCGGTCTTATTTCCCGCCCCAATTCCAATAGTCGGAATTGAAAGCTCCTTAGTAATGCGCTCTGCTAACTCTTCAGGCACCATCTCTAAAACAATTGCGAAGGCACCAGCAGCTTCGATCGCCTTGGCAGCTTCAATTAACGCCTCTGGATTTTCCCGCCCTTGCACTTTAAAACCACCTAATTGATGCACGCTCTGTGGGGTTAGGCCGATATGGCCCATCACGGGAATTCCGCTCGAAACAAGCTTTTTAATGGAATCAACGTGTGCGCCTTCTAGTTTTACCGCATGGGCTCCAGCCTCTTTGAAAAAACGAATCGAGGTTGCGAGCGCTAAATCTGCTCCAGCTTCATAAGAACCAAAAGGAAGATCGGCAACAACTAAAGCTTGCTTTACGGATTTCGCGACTGCGCGAGTTAATGGAAGTAGTTCATCAACCGTGACCGGGATGGTGTTCGCTTCTCCAAAGAAGTTATTGCCAGCTGAGTCGCCAACTAATAGGACCGGGATGCCCGCTTCATCGAAGATTTCAGCGGTCATCATCTCGTATGAGGTGAGCATTGCCCATTTTTCGCCGCGCTTTTTAAGGTCGGCTAAATCCTTGATAGTTGTCATTTATACCTTTTATACCTAACTAACCTAGATGCAATCAACTTGTCACCTGATTTCTTGGGTACGTATAGTTTAGGGGTACTCTTGAATTATGAGTACCGGCAATTTGCGAATCGCGCTCGCACAGGTCAATCCGACCGTGGGCGATATAGATGGCAATGCCGATTTAATTGCGACCCAAGCAGCGCTTGCCCATAAAGCAGGCGCACAGCTGCTCGTCTTTCCCGAAATGGTTCTAACCGGTTACCCAGTTGAGGATTTAGCGCTCCGCCAATCTTTCAGAAATGCCAGCCGCATTGCGATCTCCGAATTAGCAAAGCGCGTCGCCGATAGCGGTTTCGGACAGCTAGTAATGGTGGTTGGATATTTAGATCAGATTGATGGGGCGAGCGATCGTCTTGGGCAGCCAATAGGTGCGCCGCAGAATGCAGTTGCAGTTATTCATAACGGCGAAATCAAAGCTAGATATATAAAGCATCACCTTCCTAACTATGGCGTCTTCGATGAATTCCGAAATTTCGTACCTGGCGAAAAGAGCGTCGTAGTTCGGATAAATGGCGTAGATGTTGGCATCGCAATCTGTGAAGATATTTGGCAGAACCGTGGGCCGGTGGCAGAACTGGCGGAGCGCAACGTAGGTTTGGTCGTTGTTCCTAATGGTTCTCCATATGAGCGCAATAAAGATGACCAGCGATTATCGCTAGTGCAAGAGCGCGCTCGCGGATTTAACGCGGCACTTTGCTATGTAAATATGACTGGCGGCCAGGATGATCTGGTCTTTGATGGAGATTCAATTCTGGTTGATGCAACCGGAGAAGTCTTAATGCGCACCAAGCAATTTGAAGATCAACTAGCAATTCACGATTTAACGCTACCGATTGCTACTTCAAATCCAGATGTTGTTATCACTGAAGAGAATGTGGCAACCGAAGGCACAATGCACGGTGGTATCGCACAACGCAAAGATGATTTGGCCGAAATTTGGGAGGCTCTAAAGAGCGGGCTCCGCGATTATGTGAAGAAGAATGGTTTTAAATCTGTTGTTCTTGGACTATCAGGCGGTATCGATTCTGCGGTTGTGGCTTCAATTGCAGTTGATGCGTTGGGTGCGGAGAATGTTTATGGAATTGGCCTACCAAGTAAGTACTCATCTGATCATTCGATCTCTGATGCTGAAGATTTGGCAATGCGCACCGGGCTAAATTGGCGCATCATTCCTATCGAACCAATGGTTAACGAATTTGTTGGCAATTTAGGTTTAACTGGTCTAGCTGAAGAGAACGTTCAAGCGCGTGTACGAGGCACAACTTTGATGGGTATCTCTAATCAGGAAGGCCATCTAGTTTTAGCGACAGGTAATAAGTCAGAGTTGGCCGTTGGTTACTCAACGATGTATGGCGATGCCGTTGGTGGCTTTGCGCCAATTAAAGATATTTATAAGACCCAAGTTTGGGAACTGGCCAGATGGCGCAATGAATTGGCGGTCTACTTTGATCAAACTCCACCAATTCCAGTTAATTCAATTGATAAAGAACCTTCAGCTGAACTTCGTCCAGATCAAAAAGATTCTGATTCTTTGCCAGATTACATATTGCTCGATCAGCTCTTAGTTAGATATGTAGATGGCGATGAAGGTGCAGCCTCTTTGATTGCTGGTGGATTTAGCCATGATCTAGTAAATCGAGTAATTACTTTGGTGGACCGGGCCGAATATAAGCGCCGCCAATATCCGCCTGGAAGCAAAATTTCTTCACGCGCATTCGGCAAAGATCGCCGCTTGCCTGTGACATCACGCTGGAAAGAGCGTTAATTCTTATAGTCATTTGAAACTTGTAACCTATTTGAAACATTGATTTCGTAGAGTTTAGGCATGTCTTCCCAAGTAGATAGCCGCCAGATTGAGTTTGTTATGCGCACCGTTGAGGAGCGCAATATCCGCTTCGTTCGATTGTGGTTTACCGACGTACTCGGATTTTTAAAATCTGTTGCAATCTCTCCAGCTGAGTTAGAAGCAGCTTTCGAAGAGGGCATCGGATTCGATGGCTCTTCAATCGAAGGTTATGCGCGTCAAACCGAATCAGATATGTTGGCAAAGCCAGATCCGAATACATTTTCTATTCTGCCTTGGCGCACTGAAGCACCAGGCGCCGCTCGTATGTTCTGCGACATCGTCATGCCTGATGGTTCGCCATCACCAGCAGATCCACGACAAGTTTTACGTCGCACTTTGGACAAAGTAAGCGCAATGGGCTTTACCGCATACATCCATCCAGAAATTGAATTCTTCTTATTTAAAGAACCGCCACAAAAAGGTAAAGCTCCAGAGCCAGTTGATTACGCTGGATATTTCGACCATACCCCCAACATGATAGGCCACGATTTCCGTCGCGCAGCAATCACCATGTTAGAAGCGATGGGCGTATCGGTTGAATTTAGCCACCATGAAGGTGCGCCGGGACAACAGGAAATTGATTTGCGATATGCAGATGCACTTTCAACAGCGGATAACATCATGACTTTCCGTCATGTCGTTAAAGAAGTTGCACTGGAGCAAGGTTTCTATGCATCTTTCATGCCAAAGCCATTTACCGAATATGCCGGTTCTGCGATGCATACCCACGTTTCGCTATTCAAAGATGATGTAAATACTTTCTATGACGGCGGAATGCCATATAACCTTTCAAAAACTGGTCGCTCTTTTGTTGCCGGAATTTTGCAGCACACGCCAGAGATTACTGCAGTTACTAATCAATGGATCAATTCTTATAAGCGCTTACATGGCGGAGGAGAGGCTCCTAATTTAATTAACTGGGGACCATCAAATCGTCGTTCCTTAATTCAGGTGCCAATGTTTAAGCCAAAGAAAGAGAATTCAACTCGTATTGAGTTCCGCGCACCAGATTCCGCTTGCAATCCATACCTAGCATTCTCAGTAATGCTAGCCGCAGGTCTTGATGGCGTTGCCAAAGAATTAGAGCTGCCAGATAACTATCCAGCGCAAGAGATGCCACAGAATCTCAATGAGGCAACTGCGATTATGGAGAAGAGCACATTGGTGCAAGAGACCCTTGGTGAGCATGTATTTGATTATGTATTGCGCAATAAGAAGGCAGAATGGGCTGAATATGCGCGTCAAGTATCGGCATTTGAACTAGATAGACATTTACCAGTTCTTTAAATTAAACTTCTCTCAACATGAACAGCTTGCTTCTACTTAGCTGCCGTGGCGGGGCCTTCTAACCGGCCTTTCCCGTCGCGGTGTGTTTTGCATTGCCGGTGAAAATAATTAAACCGAAATTTAAGCAAACACAGGAGCAGTAGAAGAAAATGAATTTTCCAAATCAGAAGCCAAGCCCGATGTCGTTTGGCCGTTACTCATCATTTATTCCAGTTGATCTAAAAGATCGCACCTGGCCAACTAAGCAGATCACAGTTGCGCCAAAGTGGTGCAGCGTTGATTTACGCGATGGCAACCAGGCCCTTATCGATCCAATGGATACCCCACGTAAGTTGGCGATGTTTAACTTACTGGTACAGATGGGCTACAAAGAGATCGAAGTTGGTTTCCCTTCTGCATCACAGACAGATTTTGACATCGCTTGGGGCTTCCGTCCTCATTTTCTCCTTCATGAACACGGCCAATGGCCAAATCGTGACCCAAAACAAGTCCGATGACGTCATTTTGGAGATGAACCAGGCCTTTAAAAAGAACGACAAATCCCAACTTTCACGCCTTTTACCCAAAGCAGCTTTTTCAGCGTTTGCGCCGTGGCATCCAGCACATGGTTTGTATAGAGCAGCTCCATCAGCCATAAGAAAAGTTGTAGCAGCAGTAAGAGCAAGACCAGCAATGATTTTTTTCATTTTGT
>JALQWD010000108.1 GCA_023260175.1 Candidatus Nanopelagicaceae bacterium
TGGTTATAACTTAAATCAATTAAAGCGAATCGATGAAGCGGCTAGCGCGATGTCACAAGCTGTGGATCTTCTTCGCAAACATAAATCTCCGATTGCGCTAGAACTTGCCTGCACATTGGGTGAATGGTGGTACTCATCAAAGAAGTACCAAGAAGTTGTAGATACCATGAACGAATGCGCTCAAGAACATTTAGTTGATGGCAATGATTTAGGTGCAGCTTCTGATTTACATTTAATTGGCTGTGCATATCGTGAACTAGAAAATTATCAAGCAGCAATCGAAGCATTTGAAGAAGCGCGCGGTTTGTATAAAAAACATAAGGAAGTTATCCATGTTGCTCGTTGCGAACAGAAGATTGCTTCTTGCTTTAATCGTTTAGGGAATGGCCAAGGTGCTCTCGAACATGCGAGATTAGCACTTGATGTGTTTGAGACCGCCCATGATCACCGCCGTCAAATTATTACAATGTTCGAATATGCCAAAGCACTTGAACTGCTTGAAGATTATGATGAAGCGCTTGAAACGTTGGATCAGGTCTTAACTACTGCATCCGAAGAAGAACCACGCGATTTCGAATTCATTGTTGATATTGAAACTCAAATTGCTAGCATCTTACGTAAGACCGAACGCAGTGAAGAGGCTGAAGAGATCGAACGTCGCATCTCAAGCGTTAAATTAATACTTGCCGATGATTGATTACTTAAAGGGCCAGCCTGAAGTAACTATTTCAATGGTCTGTCTAGGCAATATCTGCCGTTCGCCAATGGCTGCTGCAATTCTGTATAACCGACGCAGCGAAATTAGCGCCCCAAAGATCATTGTTGACAGCTCTGGTACTGGCGCCTGGCATGTTGGTGAAGGTCCAAATCCACACTCCAAGCAGACCTGGGAGAAGCACGGACTTAAATATGATCACACGGCAAAGAAATTCTCCAAGAATGATTTCTATGCATCGGATCTTATTTTGGTAATGGATTCATCTAACTATGCAAACGTTATGGCGCAAGCAAACGAAGATGTAAAACATAAAGTATTTTATTTACGTCAGTTCGATCCAGAACTTAGAGATGCAAAGGTTGAGAATCTCGAAGTACCAGATCCATATTCTTTAGCAATCGGACACTTTGAAGCAGTTTACGAAATGATTGATAAAGCAATTAGCGGATTATTACAAGAATTAGCAACTAATTAACGAGGTAAGTGCTGCAGCGCCCAGTGATACATGGCAATAGCACCAGCAGCTGATGCATTCATTGATCGAGTAGAACCGTATTGTGCGATTTCATAAAGTACATCGCAGGCGGCAATTCCTTCTTCAGACATTCCAGCACCTTCTTGGCCAAATAGAAGAACGCAACTTTCAGGCAATTGCGCGCCTTCAAGTTTTTTTGAGCCATCAACATTGTCGATTCCGATGATTGGCAAATTATTCTCTTTACACCAGAGCGCAAAATCAGCCACTGTTGGGTGATGAAGAACAGTTAGGTAGCGATCGGTAACCATTGCGCCACGTTTATTCCAGTCGCGCTTACCCACGATGTGCACACCGCTTACGTTGAAAGCGTTTGCGGTTCTAACAATCGATCCGATATTTAAATCATGTTGCCAATTTTCAATCGCAATCTGTAACCCATGACGTTTGGTATTTAAATCAGCAACAATTGCGGCAACGCTCCAATAGCGATAATGATCTAAGACGTTTCTGCGATCGCCGTTTTCCAGTAGCTCCGGGTCATATTGGTCACCAGTTGGCCATGGCTGAGGGTGAGGTCCAACTCCAACGACTGGATAAAACTCTCCAGGACCGATTTCCGCAGGTGTATTAGGCATAATGAGCACTCTAACTTTAAAGCAGGAGGCTTCACAAATGGAGTTGGCAAAAACTATCTTTTTATTGATCCATGTTGCCAGCGTGCTGGGCATGTTGGTCCTTTTATTGTTGCAGACCTCCAAGCCAACC
>JALQWD010000036.1 GCA_023260175.1 Candidatus Nanopelagicaceae bacterium
CGAACTTCTGTAGTAGTGGAATACGAACTCCACCTACGTAGCCGATCTTTCCTGACTTAGATGCAAGAGCTGCCGCTACACCAGCTAGGTATGAACCCTGTTCTTCAGAGAAGACCATAGATGTAACGTTAAGTGCTGCTACTGATGCATCATCAATAATTCCGAACTGTGTGTTTGGGAATTCCTGTGCAACTGTTGTGATTGGACCTGCATATAAGAATCCAACAGCGATGATTGGGCTATAACCCGCCTGTGCTAACAAACGAAGTTTGTCTGTACGCTCTGAATCTGTTCCCTGAGTAACAGTGATTTCTTTAGAAGCGATACCCCACTTCTTCTTTGCACGATCTAGACCAGCTGCTGCTGAGTCATTAAAAGACTTATCTCCGCGGCCTCCGATGTCATATGCAATACCAACTTTTACCTTTGATGCTGCATCTGCTGGAGCTGCGATAAAGCCGACGGTTGCCATTGTTGCAGCTAGAGCAACTGCGGCAATACGTGTGAACTTCTTCAATTTTCCTCCCATGGGTTAGCTATCAAGGCCTTGATAGCTCTTAATCGGGAGCCTAGTAGGAGCGGCGCAAAATATCTAACGGGTAAGTGCGCGATTTTGTTACTTTTTGGTGAACCCTAAAGGGCAAGTTGAAACTTAACCCAGAATTCCGAGCGCTTTATATGAATCTTTGAGAGTTTTACTTGCCAAAACGCGAGCTTTATCTGCACCTGAATTAAGAATGCTAATTAAGTGGCTCTCGTCCTTCAAAAGTTCCAAGGCTTTATCGCGCATTGGACGCAAGTACTCAACAGTTGCTTCTGCAACTGCGCCTTTAAAATCGCCATAACCCTTGCCTGCAAATTCTTCTTGAATTTCAGCAACGCTCTTACCTGTAACTACAGAATGAATTGTCATTAAATTACTAATGCCAGGTTTGTTTTCTACATCGAAAACTACTTCTCTGCCGGTATCTGTAACTGCACTCTTAATTTTCTTGACATTGATCTCTGGCGCATCCATTAATTCAATTACACCGCTGGCAGAGCTTGCAGATTTAGACATCTTATTTGTTGGCTCTTGCAGGTCGTAAATCTTTGCGCCCTCTTTAAGAATATATGCATCAGGCAAAGTAAATACTTGGCCATAACGAGTATTAAAACGATTCGCTAAATCGCGAGTAATTTCAATGTGTTGACGTTGATCTTCGCCGACCGGAACTAAATCTGCTTGGTAAAGCAAAATATCTGCGGCTTGCAACATCGGGTAAGTAAATAGACCAACGCGAGCGCCATCAGAACCGCCCTTTGAAGATTTATCTTTAAATTGAGTCATGCGGCTTGCTTCACCAAATGATGCAACGCATTCCATAACCCAACCCAATTGGTTGTGCTCAGGTAAATGTGATTGCACAAAAAGCGCTGACTTTTCGGTATCAATGCCGACTGCGATTAATTGAGCGGCAGAGGCCAGAGTGCGAGCGCGAAGAAGCTTTGGATCTACATCGCCGGTAAGCGCATGTAGGTCCACGATTGAGTAATAGGTTTCGTGGCCATTTTGCAGATCAACCCACTGCTTAACCGCACCAAGGTAATTACCTAAATGGAACGATTCTGATGTTGGCTGGATGCCCGAAAGTACTCTCTTCACTTGTCTATTCTCCCACGCGTGAAATAAGTACTTGGCCAACTCTGTGGCCTTCCAATGTCAGAACTGACAATTTCACTCCATTAACGCTGACTGCATCATGTTCTTTTGGCATACGGCCTAAGAAATGCATGATGTAACCGCTAACAGTTTGATATGGACCTTCTGGGAGCGCGATTCCGGTTTCGGATTCCAATTCATCAAGCGAAGTCAGGCCATCGATTTCGATATCGCCAGTATGAGACTCTGAAGTGAAATCGTTCTCCTCTTGATCGTATTCATCCTGAATATCGCCAATTAAACATTCCACCAAGTCTTCTAAAGTGACGATGCCGTCGGTTCCACCGTATTCATCAAGCACGATTGCTAAATGCTGGCGCTGACTGCGCATCTCCGTCAGTGATGGCAGCACGCCTTTAGTGCCAGGCAAATACATAATTGGTCGAACTAAATCTTGAATCTTTGAATTTGGATTTGCGTTGGTGGTATCAAGCAGATCGCGAACATGGATAAAGCCAATAACTTCATCACTCGATCCCCGAACTACCGGGAATCTTGAATGCGCCATTTCTACTGCTAAGGCCATAGCTTTCCCAACAGTCAATGACCCATCCATAAAATCGACTTCAGTGCGCGGCACCATAACTTCATTGACTAACTTTTCAGAAGTATTGAAAACTTCTTCTACGATTTCGCGCTCTTCTTCTGTTAGTGCTTTATGGCCCGAAACCAGTTCCATCAACTCTTCTTCAGAGATTTGGCTACGTTCTTCCTTTGGATCTATTCCCAAGATGCGAAGCACTAAGTCAGTAGATTTGGAAAGCAACCAAATTATTGGACGGAAAAATCTTGCCATACCTTCGATAATGACTGATGAATTAAGCGCTATGGCTTCAGCCTTAAAAAGCGCTACTCTCTTAGGGACTAATTCACCTAGCACTAATGAGAAATAAGCAATAAGTAAAGTTACTGCTACCACTGCAAAATTGTTCGCGAGATTTTCGTTTAAACCTAAACTTACTAAAGTTGGCAGCACGAAAACACTTAGTTGTTGAGCGCCGATTGCAGCAGATAGGAAACCCGTCACGGTTACGCCAACTTGCACAGCAGCTAAGAAGCGATTGGGATTTGCATTCAATTTAGACAGACGCGCGCCGCGCTTACCTTTTTCGGATAGCTGCTTAACCTGCCCTTCTCGAAGGGAAATTAGTGAGATTTCAGCCGCGACAAAGAATGAGCCTAGAAGAATTAGTAGTACAACCAGCGCAATAGCTTTAAAGAGTTCCATGAGAGGTAAAAGGCTATCGGAAAGGCTTCCATCCCCGCGCCTCTATGCGTAATCTACGCCTAGCAACACTTCCTACGGATCGTCGGGCACGTACCTGCCCGGAAGGAGAAGCAATGGCTTCAGTAACGTTTGATAAAGCATCCCGTATCTATCCAGGCAACCCAGTTCCAGCTGTAGATAAATTAGATCTAGTCGTTAACGACGGAGAATTTCTAGTTCTAGTTGGTCCATCAGGTTGCGGTAAGTCAACATCACTTCGTATGTTGGCAGGACTTGAAGAGATTGATACCGGTCGTATTTTGATTGGTGATCGCGACGTAAAATATTTAACATAAGCATTCCCTCAAAAGCTTTAAAACATTGTTATTAAAATATAGCAAACTCTCCACATATCAAATTAAGTCTTAATTCATAAAAATAATCAAGCTTAAGCATATTTAATTTAAAATTAC
>JALQWD010000106.1 GCA_023260175.1 Candidatus Nanopelagicaceae bacterium
GTGACCCCACCACAACTGACGTGAAATACACCAGTCATGCATGTTGTCGACCCACTCGAAGTAACGAGGAGCAAGTGCTTCAGGTTCAATCTTTACCGCACCGCTGCGAACCGCATCAGCTGATGCTTTAGCCATTGGTTCAACCTTTACAAACCATTGCTTAGATAAACGTGGTTCTACAGTTGTATCGCAACGAGAACAGTGACCGACTGCGTGCATATATGGACGCTTTTCAGCAACAATTCGGCCTAGCTCTTTGAGCTTGGCAACTACTGCAACGCGTGCTTCAAATCGATCCATTCCATCAAACTCAGTACCAGTTCCATCCATTACGCCATGCTCATTCATAATCACTACAAATGGAACGTTGTGACGCACGGCCATCTCAAAGTCATTTGGATCATGTGCTGCAGTAACTTTTACCGCACCAGTTCCAAAATCAGGATCTACTAACTCATCAGCAATAATTGGAATCATTCGATCAACCAATGGCAGTAATACTTTTTTGCCAACTAAATGCTTATATCGATCATCATTTGGATTAACCGCTACTGCGCCATCACCTAACATGGTTTCAGCTCTAGTGGTAGCAACGGTGATATTCACATTCTCATCACCATATTTAATTGAAACAAACTCACCTGAATCTTCTTTATGCTCAACTTCAATATCTGAGAGAGCGGTTAAACATCTTGGGCACCAATTAATGATTCGCTCTGCTCGATAAATCAAACCTTTGTCATATAGCTGCTTAAATATTGTTAAAACCGCTTTACTTAAATTTGCATCCATCGTAAAGGCTTCGCGATCCCAATCAACTGAATCTCCAAGTCGTTTCATCTGATCTAAAATCGCACCACCAGATTCAGCTTTCCACTGCCAAACCTTTTCAATAAAAGCCTCCCGTCCTAAGTCATGACGAGATTTACCTTGGGTTGCTAATTGTTTTTCCACGACATTTTGCGTTGCAATACCAGCATGATCCATGCCTGGTAGCCATAAGGCTTCAAAACCTTTCATTCGCTTCATGCGAACCAAAGTGTCTTGAAGAGTGTGATCGAGCGCGTGGCCCATATGCAAAACGCCAGTTACGTTCGGTGGCGGAATAACGATTGTGAAAGGCGACTTATCTGATTTTGCGTCAGCGGTGAAATACCCAGCATCAAGCCACTTCTTATATAGAGGTGCTTCGATATCAGCAGGTACAAAACCTGTTGGCAGTTCACGCGTCATAGCGGCTTAGTCTAGATTATAAAATTAAAGAAACTACGCGCTTTTCTCTTCGGAGCGCTTTGAACGCTTTGAGCCTTCAGCGCGCGTCACAAGCTTTGGTTGCGCATCCGCATTAATGCAATCAGCAGTAACAACTACCTTTTCGACATCTTCGCGGCCTGGGATGTCATACATCACGCCGAGTAGAACATGTTCCATGATCGCACGAAGTCCACGAGCGCCAGTGCCACGCTTTAACGCAAGCTCCGCAATCGCATTTAATGCATCTTCATCGAATTCAAGTTGAACATCATCTAATTCAAAGAGCTTCTGATACTGGCGAACAAGCGCATTCTTTGGCTCGGTAAGAATCTGAATTAGTGCAGCACGATCAAGATTTGATACAGAGGTAATAACTGGAAGACGTCCAATAAATTCTGGAATCAGACCAAACTTCAATAGATCTTCAGGCATCACATCCGCAAAGACATCTGTTGCTTCGCGCTCTTCTGCAGTACGAAGCGGTGCGTTAAATCCAACACCAGACTTTCCTGCACGACCTTCAACAATCTTTTCCAAGCCAGCGAATGCTCCGCCAACAATAAATAGCACGTTGGTGGTATCGATCTGAATAAATTCTTGATGTGGGTGCTTACGTCCACCTTGTGGCGGAACAGATGCAACAGTTCCTTCGAGAATCTTAAGTAGCGCTTGCTGAACGCCTTCGCCAGATACGTCACGAGTAATCGATGGATTCTCTGCCTTACGTGCGACCTTATCGATTTCATCGATATAGATAATTCCGGTTTCGGCTTTCTTAACATCGTAATCTGCTGCCTGCAAAAGCTTTAACAAAATATTTTCAACATCTTCGCCAACATAACCAGCTTCAGTTAACGCTGTTGCATCTGCAATTGCAAAAGGAACATTGAGCATACGAGCTAGCGATTGCGCCAGAAGAGTCTTGCCGCAACCAGTTGGTCCAAGAAGCAAGATATTAGATTTAGCTAATTCAACTGCGCCATCTCGCTTGGTATCGCCAGATTGAACGCGCTTGTAGTGGTTGTAAACGGCAACTGCCAAAGACTTCTTTGCGCGCTGTTGACCGATTACATAGTTATCTAGAAATTCATAAATCTCATGTGGCTTTGGCAGCTCTTCAAAACCAGCTGCTGCAGCTTCGGAAAGTTCTTCGACGATGATCTCATTGCAAAGCTCAATACATTCGTCGCAAATATAAACGCCAGGACCCGCGATTAACTTCTTTACCTGCTTTTGGGTTTTGCCACAGAACGAACATTTAAGTAGTTCGTTGGCTTCACCGATTCGGGTCATTCTGCGCTCCTTGTGGCGTCGGGGTCGATCGTCCACTCAAACGTGCGCCCGCCCTGACCGCCGACCTGC
>JALQWD010000124.1 GCA_023260175.1 Candidatus Nanopelagicaceae bacterium
AAATCCATTTCGATGGCGCCGACTGCATGGCTGGCATCCCACAACATAAATGCGCCATGTTTGCGCACTAAATCTGTAATTTCTTTAATTGGTGAACGCGCACCAGAGCGATACTGAATTACTTCTAGCGTCACAAGTGCAACATCGTCATTTAAGTACTTCTCAAGAATTTCAGGAGTGATACGTTCGTGCTTTGCATCTCCTGGCTCGTTATCAATTGTGATCAGTTTTAATCCGAACTGACGAACTAATCCTTGCAAGATGTAGCGATCAGTCGGGAAGTTAGCTGCATCAATAATGATGGTCTTGCGATTAGGACGAGCTTGAATTGCAGCGAGTGCCAATTGATAAAAGTTGATCGATGTGGTGTCGCAAACAAGTACTTGTCCTTCAGCTGCGCCAAGAGATGCGCGACCTAACAAATTGCCAACGGTCTGTGCTTCATCTACCCAATGTGCCCAACCTGTGACAACTTCATCGCCCCATTCGTTGACCATGAAATCATTTACAGCCTGAATCGTTGCTTTCGGTAAACGTCCCAAGGAGTTTCCATCTAAGTAGCACTGGTCAGGATCGTTGATTACGAACTTTTCTCGGTACTTTGCCAGAGGATCTGCGGCATCTAAGGCCAACGCATATTCGCGATTTGTGACTTCCATGAGGCGAGAGCCTACTCTTAACCGCTATGGCACGGAACCTTGTAAACCTAGAAAGCGTCTCTAAAGCTTTCGATATTAAGGAACTCTTACGCAATGTAAGTATCGGAGTTTCTCAAGGTGACCGAATTGGAATTGTTGGTCGTAACGGTGCGGGTAAATCTACGTTAATGAAGATTATTGCCGGTACTGAAGAACCTGATTCAGGGCGTGTTACCAAAAGCGGCGGCACCAGCGTTGGAATTCTTTCACAAATAGACAATGCGCCTAAAGGAGCAACCGTTAGAGATGTAGTTATTGGCGATAAAGCCACACACGAATGGGCACGTGATGCGGGCATACGTGCGATTTTTACTGGGCTTTTCGGTGGTTATCACGAAGAGTTATTTACTCGTGGTTTTGCATCTCTATCTGGCGGAGAACGCCGAAGAGTAGGGCTAGCTAAATTATTAATCGAAGATTTAGATTTAATTCTCCTTGATGAACCGACCAACCATTTAGATGTCGAAGGCGTCGCATGGCTAGCGGAACACTTAAAGAATCGTAAGAATCTAGCAGTTGTAGTTGTAACTCACGATCGTTGGTTCCTTGATGAAGTAACTGATCGCACCTGGGAAGTGGTCGGCGGAGAACTTGAAGAGTATGACGGTGGATATTCTGCATACGTATTAGCAAAGGCAGAACGCGCTCGCCAGCAAGCAGCGATGGATGCTCGTCGCAATAATTTACTTCGTAAAGAGTTAGCTTGGTTGCGCCGTGGCGCGCCTGCTCGAACTTCAAAACCGAAGTTTCGCGTCGATGCCGCAAATGAATTGATTGCTACCGAACCACCACCACGTGATAACACCGAACTTCTTAGATTTAGTCAGAACCGTTTAGGTAATACTGTCTTTGAATGCCAGCATTTACAGATTCGCGCTGGTGAAAATGTATTGATTGAAGATTTGGTTTGGAATATTGGTCCTGGCGAACGTATTGGAATTGTCGG
>JALQWD010000202.1 GCA_023260175.1 Candidatus Nanopelagicaceae bacterium
GAACTTTCAGAGGAAAATAGCATCTGGTCGGTAAAGTTGAGAAAATCTAATAGCTGGCTACCTACTACAGAGACCATTACAGCCAGCCAAGTAGTTGTTGCAGCCGGAGCTTTCAATACCCAAAAGCTGTTACATCGCATGAAGAGTAAGCGGAAACTGAATTTATCTGAGGCGCTTGGAAAGCTATCAAGGACAAATAGCGAATCTTTAGTTGGCGCGATTATGCCAAGTACTAAAGTAGATTTTTCAGAAGGCGCCGCAATTACCTCTTCCTTCTATCCGAATAAAAATACACATGTCGAGCCTGTGCGATATGGCAAAGGAAGCAATGCAATGGGGTTACTGCAGACCATAGCTACAAGCAGCGACAAGGCAGCCATTCGAACTAAGCAATGGTTAATGACTGCGCTGCGCCAACCTACATTGATTTTCAAGATTCTCAACGTACGTAAGTGGAGCGAAAGATCAGTTATCGCACTTGTGATGCAGAATTTAAATAGCTCCGTTACCGTCTTTGAAAAAAGATCATTATTAGGAAATACAAAATTGAGTTCTAAAAATGATTCCACTAATCCCAATCCGACTTGGATACCAGAGGCAAATGAAGTCGCCGAACGAATCGCTAATAATTATGGCGGTGTAGCTGGCGGAAATATTGGAAATCTGATTGGTTCCCCAATTACTGCACATTTTGTTGGCGGTTGCGTTATTGGTAAAGATGCAAATAGTGGAGTTGTCGACCCATACCATCGAGTTTGGGGCTATCCAACATTACACATTGTCGATGGCAGCACGATTACTGCTAATTTAGGTGTTAACCCTTCGCTAACAATTACCGCACAAGCAGAGCGTGCCTTTTCGCTCTGGCCAAATAAAGGCGAAGAAGATTTACGTCCAAATCAGAGCGAGCCGTATAAAGTTCTCAACCCGATAGCACCACATATAGAGATGCGGAGATAGCAATGAAAGCACTTGTCACTGGAGCATCTTCAGGAATTGGATGGCATTTTGCAGATCTGCTTTGTCGCGAAGGTTATGACCTAGTTATTACCGCACGTAACACCGAGCGGTTAAATCACTTGGCAAATGAATTTCATCAAAAGTATGGCCGCAACGTAGAGGTAATTTCTGCTGATTTAACGACTGATCATGGAATCTCTTTGATAGAAAATCGATTGAGTAATGGCGATATTGATGTTCTGATCAACAACGCTGGTTACGGACTAAATAAGGGCTTTACGCAAAGCGATGTTAAAGATGAAATCACAATTTTAAAGATTCTCTGTGAAGCGCCGATGCGCTTTGCACATTCAGCTCTACCTTCAATGATTGCCAGAAATTCTGGAATTATTATTAACGTTTCATCTGTTGCTGCGTGGATCACTGGCGGTCATTACTCCGCAATGAAGTCATATTTAATGATTCTCTCTGAATCGCTTCATACTGAACTTGCAGAGACAGCGGTCAAAGTTTGTTCATTGGCTCCTGGATTTACGCATACTGAATTTCATCAACGTGGAAAAATGAAAATGGACGCATTGCCTAAATTCATGTGGCTCAATGCAGATAACGTTGTGATAACAGCGTGGGAAGATGCCAAGGCGGGCAAGGCAATCTCTATTCCTGGCCGCCAATATCGCTTCCTCTATCTACTTACGCGCTATGCCCCACGCGGATTTGTGCGAAAAGCTGGATTCTCCTTCCGCCGCAAACAGCGATAACTCACAGTGCTTTCGCAGGTTTTCGTTACCGGAATTTCACTCGCCTCACATTAAGATTTCCCTGTTCAGATCGGAATTTTCCGATTTACTCTGTTGGAGGAAAGAATGTTTCGTAAGACCTCAGTTGCACTTGCCGCACTATTAGTGGCTTCAACAACGGTGATTCTGCCGTCTGCTGACGCTGCAGTTAAAGTTTCAAATGGAGTTGCATGCACCAAGAAGAATGCAACTACCAAAGTAGGTACAGACAAGTACACCTGCACCACCAATCCAATTGCGACAGGAGCTGCTGCAAAGAAGTTGGTATGGGTTTGGGCTGGCTGCCTTGATGCAAACAAGGCTTATGTTTCAACCAAGTCTCAATACGACTCAATTCTTAAGCAGATTGCAGGTCAATCGACCACAATTGCTGCAAACATCCAGACTTCAATCAATAACATGATTCTTTGGAAGGCTACAAAGACCTACGCAAAGGATGATGTTGTCTACGAAACCGGAAAGACTTACTACGTTGCACTAGCTGCAAGCACCAATAAAGCTCCGAGTGCAAACCTTGGAACACTTTGGGCGGTTTACATGCCAACAGCTGCCGATGCAAATGTTGGTACCTCACCAGATGTTACAAAGGTAATTGCAATGAAAGAGAAGGATGTGGTTGATTGGACTGATTCAGTTACAACAATGACTAAGTACATCAAGTCTCTTGAAGCGCTAACTAGCCGCACTGCTGCTCAGAACACAAAACTTGCAAGCTATAAGGCAACCGTCGCGACTATCAACATCGGTATTAAGAATGCGAATACCAACATTAAGAACTTGAAAGCGAACGTAATTCTTCTAACTTCTCAAGAATCAAATAAGACAACAGTGGAATCACTAAAATCCGATGTTGATACCGCAAAGAACATCCGCGCTCAATCTTGCGCTAAAGGTGTTTAATACTTAAAAAGTTAAAAAGGCCGTCCGAAAGGGCGGCTTTTTTATTGTCGTATTTAAGCTGGGTTTCCCCTATGTCCTAGTACTTCGCAATAGATTTGAATT
>JALQWD010000025.1 GCA_023260175.1 Candidatus Nanopelagicaceae bacterium
TCAACAACTGATGGAATGTGTGGATCAAGATCTGAGGTAGCAACTTCTAAGCGAATGCGCTGATTTTTAGTGAGCGATAGCAGCGGATAGAGCGCTACTAATTCTTGACCAGTGCGATCTGGATAGTGGACTCCTGAAACACCTAGGCACATTTCAAATTTCAATTTATCGCGAAGAATGAATGCAACTTCAACAAGTCGCTCTTTCTTGACATGCAAAGTGAGTTCGCCACGGTCAACAACAACGCGAGTAATTGCATCTGAAAAATCTGGATATGCGCGCTCTAAATCATCTGCTACTTGATCAAAGTAACTTCCATAAGGGCGTTCGGCAGAGCCAAAAGATGCTTGGGTGCGAACCAGCCCGCCATAACCTGAGGTATCTCCAGTGCCGGAAGCGCCGAACATACCGCTTTGATCGTGAGTCATTTACGCCAGCAACCCCTTCATTTGAATAGTGGGCTTAGCGTTGAGTGCAGCAAGTTCAACTTCCTTAATGATTGCTTCGCGATTTGGTCCGAGTTTGGTATCACCAATCAGCGCATGGAGTTTGATAATGGCATCCATCAGCTGTTCTGGACGTGGAGGGCACCCTGGAAGATAAATATCTACCGGTACTACGTGATCAACGCCTTGAACGATTGCATAGTTATTAAACATTCCGCCTGAAGATGCACATGCGCCCATCGCGATAACCCACTTTGGATTTGGCATCTGATCATAAATTTGGCGAAGAACTGGAGCCATCTTGTTTGAAAGACGACCAGCAACAATCATCAAGTCAGCTTGACGAGGTGTTGCAGAGAAACGTTCCATACCAAAACGTGAAATGTCATATTTCGCAGCTGAACCAACTGCCATCATTTCGATCGCACAACATGCAAGACCGAAAGTTGCAGGCCAAACCGATGACTTGCGCATGTAATTTGCAAGTCCTTCTACGGTTGTTAGTAAAAAGCCTGAAGGTAATTTTTCTTCTAAGCCCACTTTTTTAGTCCCATTCCAATCCACCGCGGCGCCACACATATGCATATGCAACGAATACGGTTCCGATGAAGAGAATCATTTCTACGAGTCCAAATAAACCAAGTTGATCAAAGGTAACTGCCCATGGATAAAGGAATACGATTTCAATGTCGAAAATGATGAAGAGCATCGCGGTTAAGAAGTACTTAACTGGAAAGCGCCCACCTTCGGCAGCTTGTGGCGACGGTTCAATGCCGCACTCGTATGGATCTAACTTTGCTCGGTTATATCTTTTAGGTCCGGTGATGGCAGCAATTCCGACTGAGAAAGCTGCGAAGCCGAGACCGATGGCACCGATGACCAAAATTGGCACGTATGGATTCACGCTGGAATTCTAGGCGTGCGCGAGAGATACGAGAAACTAAAGTGGAGCGCTAGCGCTGTGAACTGAAACAATCCCAAAGGTGAGGTTCTTCCAGGTCGCCTTGGTCCAGCCGGCAGCCTCAATTCGCGCTGCGAGCGCGCTCTGGTTTGGCCAGGCGCGGATCGATTCGGCTAAATAGACATAGGCATCCGGGTTGGAGCTCGTCCACTTGGCGATCATCGGCAGGGCCTTCATCAGGTAGTTCATGTAAAGAATGCGAAATGGCTTCCAGGTCGGCTGGCTAAATTCGCAGACCACCAGGCGTCCGCCAGGTTTGGTCACCTTAAGCATCTCGGCCAAGGCCTTATCGAAATCCACGGTATTGCGAAGGCCAAAGGAGATAGTGACAACATCGAAGCGAGATGCCTCAAATGGGAGATTTAGCGCATCGGCCTTTGTGAAAGGAAGGTGAGGGTGGCGCTTGCGACCGGCCTCCAACATTCCTTCTGAGAAATCGGCAGGAATTACCTTCGCGCCAGCTTGCGCCAATGGAACCGATGAAGAACCGGTGCCGGCTGCTAAATCTAAAATTTCCATTCCTGGCTTCGGCGAAATAATCGCTGTGGTTTTGCGGCGCCAAGATTTTGTCTGACCCAAACTAAGTAGATCATTTACCAAGTCATAGCGCTTTGCGACGCCATCAAACATTGCGGCGACTTCATCAGGATTCTTATCCATATTTGCGCGTGACATGTTCCCTATTCTGCCCTATTTATGAAGAATTCCAAGCCGCCTATACACTTCTCAAATGTCTTCCATCTCTCTGACATCACGCGTTCTTCCACGCACCTCTCCACTAACTAAGGCGCTGCTTGTTACAGGCGGCGCGTTATTTCTGGGTGCGCTCGCACAAGTTGCAGTACCAGTTCCAGGTTCGCCGGTTCCAGTAACAGGTCAAACTCTTGGCGTGCTACTTCTTGCAACTGCATATGGCGCAAATATGGGAGCAGCTACATTCTTGCTTTACCTACTTATTGGTTTCGCTGGTGCTCCGGTTTTTGCAGGTCACGGTTACGGAATCGAACGCTTAGTTGGACCAACAGGTGGCTACTTAGTTGGAATGCTGATTGCTTCTTGGGTTTTGGGGGCGCTCGCAGGACGCAAGTGGGATCAGAAGCTTTTTAGCGCAATAACCACAATGATTATTGGTGATGTAATTATTTTTGCATTAGGTCTTATCTGGTTACAGCAGTACACCGGAAAAGATTGGGCTTGGGCAATGAGTGCCGGCTTAACTCCATTTATTTTCGGCGAAGTTCTAAAGATTGCAATTGCAGGAACTTCGCTTCCTACAGTTTGGAAGGTCGTTGACCGCTCGCGTTAATACAACTCGGTTAGGTGCACATCTTCCTTTATTAGAACTGCTACCTGACCAAAATCCGCTTACCTGGGTTCGAAATGGCGAAGGTTTAGTTGGCTGGGGAGTTTACGATTCCATTACAGTCAAAGGCCCAAATCGCTTTGATGATGCACGTAAATGGTGGCACCAACATTTAGATTCATTTGAAATAAATAACGAAGTACATGGCCCAGGAACCGGTCCTGTTCTTTTTACTTCATTCTCTTTTGATGAAAACGAAGATAGCGAACTTGTAATTCCAAAGGTGATTGTTGGTGCACGTAATCAATCAACGTGGATTACTTGGATTGGCAACGAACCTCAGCCAAAGCTTTTAGATCGTGCAGCATCTAGCCAGTTACCTAAGATTAAATGGCGCGAAAGCGATGTTGATTCTTGGAAAGAAAAAGTGCTTACTGCGGTTTCTGAAATTCAAGAGGATGTTCTAGATAAAGTGGTGTTAGCGCGCGAAATCGTGGCTGATGCTGAATCCGAAATCGATGTACGTGGTGTGCTCAGAAATTTATCAAAGGAATACCCAGGAACTTGGGTCTATTCAAATAAAGGTCTAATCGGTGCTACTCCTGAACTATTAATTCGCCTGAACAATTCGATGGTGGTCTCACGTGTTTTAGCCGGAACCATTAGCAAAACTGGCGACGATGATAAAGATCTTGCTCTAGCTGCCTCTTTAGCTCGATCATCTAAAGATTTAGAAGAGCACGAATATGCAGTTAGATCAGTAGCAGATGCCCTTGCGCCATTTTGCACATCTACAAATGTGCCAGATGCGCCATTTGTACTTCATCTTTCGAATGTTATGCATTTAGCGACAGATGTAACTGGTGCAATTAAAGATAGTCATAAGGTTGTAGATATCTTCTCAATCCTTTCCAAACTTCACCCTTCTGCTGCTGTATGTGGCACGCCTACAAATATTGCTGCTTCTCTAATCAAACGCATCGAAGGAATTAATCGCCGCCGTTATGCCGGACCAATTGGTTGGGTTGATGCTAAAGGTGATGGCGAACAAGGAATTGCTTTACGTTGTGGTTACATCAACGGCAAAGAAGTGCATGCCTTTGCAGGATGTGGAATTGTTGCTGGATCAGATGCTTCTCGTGAAGTTGCCGAAAGTCAGGCGAAGTTCCTACCGATAATTAACGCGCTGAGCTAACTCTTTAATTAGAGACGCATTGCTCTCGCGACTTGGCATTTGCAGAACTGCCACTTCAAATTTACTTGGCGGACTCATAAATTGTTTTAAGGTTCTCAAATCATCAATCTCTGTAACAGACAATTTGAAAGCGCTAGCAATTTCAAAAATATCCTGGCCGTGAGGCGTGCCAAAAATCTTTTCAAAACCTTTAACACCTGCTTGTGGCAAAGTTGAGAAGATTCCGCCACCATCATTATTTACAACTATTAATTTCAATTTAAGCTCTTCTTGATTTACTAAAGCTGTTAAATCATGCAAGAAAGATAGATCTCCAACAACCGCATAAGTGCATTCTCGTTTTGATGCTATGCCTAGAGCAGTAGATAAATTGCCATCTATTCCTGCTAAGCCGCGATTGGCAAAGACTTCTACGCCATCTCTTGGATGAGCAAAGCTCTCAAAATCTCTAATCGGGCGTGAAGAAGAGATAAATAATGAGGCGCCGATGGGCAAATTCTGCGCAATACATTGTGCAACAGAAGGTTCATCCCAGCCATCCAAAGAAATTAAATCGCTTTGAATCTGCCATTTCTCTGCACTGCCCAAAATCGTAGGAATATCAGAAAAGATTTTTGTAGCGCTTCGTTTAGGGTCAACTTTTGAAGTACGTGGATCAATAACATAAACCTCTTTGGCTTTAGCGATTAGAGAGTTGGTACTTCTAGATAAAGTGGTTCGACCAACAACAATTGCCCAATCGATTTCTAGTTGAGAGCTAAAGAGCGCAGCATGCGCAATTGCATCTGGATATGCAAGTGGATTCTCTGCAATGACTGGAATATCAAGCGCTTCAGCAAATTCTGTGACATCAATTCCGTCATGACCAACGACGATAATTCCTTTTCCGGAAGGAACTTCAAAAAGTTCAGTATGAAAATCTGGTTCGATTAATTCTTTCTCAGTTAAATCGCTTAACCAATTACTTTTATCTTCAGATAAAAGTGGTTCATCAAATTCGAGATTAATGTGCGTTGGACCAGTTGCATGCAATTCATAATTCTCATTGCTAAAGAATCTTCCGCAATTAAATATGTTGATCTGATTTGTAGTTTGATTTGCGCCGGTGAAACGAAGTCTTTCTGGACGATCTGCACTAAGAACAATTAGAGGTAAATCAGAATGATGCGCCTCTAAAAATGCAGGATAGTAATTAGCAACCGCGGTGCCACTAGTGCAGACCACGACCGCCGGATGGCTGGTTGCTTTAGTAATTCCTAGTGCAAAGAATGCAGCGGTACGTTCATCAATTCGGACATGTAAATCAATTAAGCCTCTAGCTTCGGCTTCATAAAGGGCAATTGATAGCGGTGCATTTCTAGAGCCAGGGCTGAGAACAAAATCAGTTATTCCGTGCTCGATAAAGTCACGGATAACTCTGCGCGCTAATTCCGTGCTTGCCATACTTCAAAACTATCGCGAATTCGATTTTCCCACCATGTAATGCGCTCTGGTGCGGCTTGATAATTAAGCATCCCGCTTGGATTTACCGTGGTTACCTTCATTCGACCATCCGTAATCGGAAGATCAGCAACATCATTGGCCAGTAATTTGCCTGTTCCTAAACCGCAGGCGAACTTTAACTCCGGAAGCGCGGCAGCCAATTTAATGCCATGCGAAATTCCAACTGCAGATTCCAGTGCGCTGGATACAACTACCGGCAACTTATGGTGAGCTGCAATTGCCTTTGCGCGACTGATGCCACCAAGTGGCGAAACTTTCAACATCAAAATTTCGCAAGCGCCATTTAGATCTATCGCAAATGGATCCGCAGCCTTTCTTATGACCTCATCCCCCACAACTGGGATTGGTAATTGAAGTTCACGTAGTTCATCTAATGTTGCAACCGGCTGCTCGATATATTCAATCTTCTCAATTCCAATTCGATCAATGATTTGTGCAATCGAATCTGTTGCTTCTTTAACGCTCCATCCGCCATTAACATCTAGTCGAACTTTGAATTTTGGATTTACTGCAAGCGCATTTTCGATGCGAGCAATATCTAAATTCAAATCTCCGCCAACTTTTATTTTTACAACTTTTGCTCCTGGATACCAACTTAAAATATTGGCAACATCAATTTTGGTATCTACAGATGGCAGAGTTGCATTAATCTCTACTTCATCACGATGTGTAAGCGGCAACTGACCAAATGCAGCTTCAATACCGGCGCCAAGCCAGTATGCAGCTTCTTCTGTTTCGTACTCCAGAAATGGTGAAAATTCGCCCCAGCCATTTGGACCTTTAAATAGCGCAACTTCTCGCTTAGTTACCGAGCGGAAATTTGTGCGCGTCGGCAGAGAGAGAACCTGCAGCGAAGCAAGTATTTCGTTAAGCATTAGGGACGCTTTGGATACTTTCCAAAATCAGGCTTGCGCTTCTCTTTATATGCATCGCGTCCTTCTTGTCCTTCTTCTGTCATATAGAAAAGAAGAGTTGCATCTCCAGCTAATTGCTGAACTCCTGCAAGCCCATCATCGGCAGCATTTAAGCCTGCCTTTAATAAGCGCAATGCAAGTGGCGAATTCTGGAGCATTTCACGAGCCCACTGAACACTCTCTGCTTCGAGTTCTTTGATCGGAACGACAGTATTTACAAGACCCATATCTAGAGCTTCTTGCGCATCATAAGAACGAGTTAAGAACCAGATCTCGCGTGCTTTCTTCTGTCCAACATGGCGTGCAAGTAAACCTGCACCATAACCGCCATCAAAGGAGCCAACCATTGGACCGGTCTGTCCAAACTTTGCGTTCTCGGCCGCAATAGTTAAATCGCAAACTACATGCAGTACATGACCGCCACCAATTGCCCAACCTGCAACCATTGCAATAACTGGTTTAGGCATACGACGAATCTGTATTTGCAAATCTAAAACATTAAGACGGCCAATACCTTTTGTTCCAACAGAATCATCGCCGATATATCCATCATCGCCGCGAACACTGATATCTCCACCTGAACAGAATGCTTCTTCGCCTTTTCCGGTAAAGATAACGACGCCAATCTTTTCATCGTCTCTGGCTAAGTCGAACGCCGCTTTCAATTCAATGATTGTTTGCGGGCGGAAAGCGTTACGCACTTCAGGACGATTAATCGTGATCTTTGCGATGCCCTGACTTACGCCAAGCGATTCAAACCCAGCGCCGTCATCGACATTGCCACCCTCACCGGGGCATGTGTGATTGCGTTGGGCAGTGTGCGCAGTGGCATGTTTGCCACCCAGGATGACTTGGCGCAAGCCCTGCTGACAGCCGGTGAACAGTCACTCGATCTGTGCTGGCGCATGCCCTTGGACGATGAATACGCGGATGGTTTGAAATCCAATTTTGCCGACGTGGCCAATGTGGGCGATCGTTCTGCAGGGGCGGTCACGGCGGCAAAATTCTTGCAACGATTTGCCGGCCAATTCCCTTGGGCGCATTTGGACATTGCGGGCACCGCTTGGAAGAGCGGGGGCGCCA
>JALQWD010000119.1 GCA_023260175.1 Candidatus Nanopelagicaceae bacterium
ATGCCGCGCCTTTATCGATCAAAAGCTGCATTAATTCGATCATCTGAGTGATGTGGCCGGTAGCGCGTGGTTCGTAAGTTGGTGGCAATACATTTAATACTGCGTAAGCCTTCTGAAATTCCTGTTCGTACTTAAAAGCAAGCGCCCACCAAGGCATATTTTCAACGCGGCTTTTTTCTAAAATCTTGTCATCAATATCAGTGACGTTGCGAATAAAAGTTACGTCATAACCACTAGCGGTTAACCAACGGCGCAAAATATCAAAGTTGATACCGCTACGAACGTGGCCAATATGTGGGAATGATTGCACGGTTGCGCCGCAAACATAGATACCAACTTTGCCGGCAACTAGCGGTTTAAATTCTGAAGTTTCGCGAGTGCGAGTGTTGTAGAGCTTCATGGCAGACGCACCAAAGCATTAGCAATCACAAATACTCCTTCGCCGCGACCGGTAAAACCCATGGTGTCTGTTGTCGTAGCACCAATTGTGACAGGTGCGCCAAGTGCATCAGATAAAAGTTGCTGCGCTTCATCGCGACGCTTTGAAATCTTTGGCGCATTGCCCACAATTTGAATTGAAACATTATTAATAGCAATTGATTTTTCCGAAATCAGCGAGCGCAAATGTTGAATCATCTTTAGACCACTTGCTCCCTTCCATTCCGGTTTATCAATTCCAAAAACCTGTCCTACATCTCCCAAACCTGCTGCAGCTAACACTGCATCGCATAGCGCGTGCACAGCTGCATCTCCGTCAGAGTGACCCTCTAAGCGATTTGCATCTGGCCATTCCAAACCAGCCAACATGCATGGGCCGGTTGTGCCGAATTTGTGCGCGTCAACGCCAACGCCGGTGCGGAAATTTTGATCCATTTAATAATTAATGCTCTGTGCTTTCGACAATCGCTTGAAGTGAAGCGAGCGCTGCATCTTCATTGTCGCCTTCGACCTGAACCTTGATTGATTCGCCGCACTTGATACCAAGCGCCATGATCTTAAGAAGCGATACGCCATCTACAAAAGGAGATTCGGTGCCATCTTCTGCGACTTTAGCCAGAGTAACTTTGCAGCCAGATTCCTTAGCCGCCTTTGCAAAGAGCGATGCCGGACGGGCATGTAGCCCTACTGGAGAACCTACTTTTGTAAGAAATTCCTTCATGGGCTTAGTCTAACTTCTCCGAGCGTTTAGACTTAATTCGCTTCGTTAATCGAAGAGACCAATTAGAGAAAAGGGATTTTCAAGTGGCTTATCGTCATAAATTGCTGGCACATGCCAAGCAGCTTGGCCACGATTCCCGAATTGCCATTGTTGGCGCCGGCCAGATGGGCCGTGGTTTTGCCAATCAGATCCACAAAATGCCGGGCCTTGCCGTTAGTTTGCTGGTCGATAGCAATATCGATCGTATTCAGCAGACATTTAAAGATCTTGGCATCACCAAATTTGTAATCAGCGATAACGCAAAAGAGCTTGCTACTGCAATTCATGAAAATATCCCTTGCGGCACCACCCAAGTTGGCGTTGTTACTGAACTTGAAGAGATTGATTTAGTTGTCGAATGCACCGGTGTGCCAAATACCGGCGCCAAAGTTACTCACGATGCGTTAAGCGCCAACAAAGATGTTGTGGTTCTAAATGTGGAGATGGAAGTAACTGTTGGTCCGATCTTAAATAAGTTGGCGCAAGAGAAAAACAAAATTTATGGAGTCGCTCATGGCGATGAACCAACTGAGTGCAAAGAGCTAGTTGATTTCGCGCTTGATTTAAATTTCGAAGTTATCTGCGCCGGTAAGGGTAAGAACAATCCCTTTGAACCATTTAGTACGCCAGACACTGTTCGCGAACGCGCACTTGCAAAGCACATGAATCCAAAGATGCTCTGCTCATTTACTGATGGCACAAAGACCATGACCGAAATGGTGGCGCTTGCAAATACCACTGGCTTGGAACTTTCAAAGCGCGGTATGTATGGACCAGCATCAAGTGTTAAAACACTTTCGCAAACTTACGCGCTGCAAGCAGATGGCGGAATTTTGGATCGTCCGGGCGTAGTTGATTACTGCACCGGCGATGTCGCACCTGGTGTATTCGTTGTCGTTAAGAGCGATTCACCTTATGTAGTTGAAGAACTCGAATATTTAATGCTCGGCAAAGGCCCATATTTCACTCTTTATCGTCCATATCATTTAGCTTCAGTTGAAGCACCGCTATCTGTTGCCAAAGCAATCATCGATCGCGAATCATCACTTTATTCAGAGAAGCTAATTGCAGAAGTTGTCTGCATGACTAAAGTTGATTTAAATCCAGGCGACAAAATCGACAATATTGGCGGATATACCGTGCGTGGATATGCAGATATTGCAGCGGATGCCAAGCGAGATGGCTTAGTACCTATAGGTCTTGCCGCTGGTGCAACCATTAAGAAGGCGATTAAAGCTGGCGAATTACTAACTTATGATCATGTTGAATTAGAAGATTCATTTATTTTAAAACTTCGTAAGCAACAAGATGCTTTAGGTTTGAGTTGAAACCTGCAGTTGTAATTCTGGCAGCTGGTAGCGGAAGCCGTTTTGGACATGTCACTAATAAAGTCTGGTTGCCACTTGAGGGCAAAACCGTAATCTGTAGAACTATTGGCAATGCACATCAGGCATTTTCTGATGCACGTTTACTTTTAGTAATTAGCCCAGATGATGAAGCTATGGCGCGCAGCATTTTGCAGAAAGAATTACCCGATTTAAATATAGAAATTACCTTTGGTGGTGCAACGCGTCACGGCAGCGAATATCAAGCGTTAATGCACTTGCAAGCAGATATTGAGTCGGGTGCGATTGATGTAGTGCTTATCCATGATGGTGCGCGTCCACTCGCTACACCAAATCTTTATCGCAAAATTGCGGAAGTAGCATTTGAAAAAGGTGGCGCAATTCCAACCACTACAATTAATCCAATTGAAATTGATGCTAGCCACGATACCCAGATTGTTCGAGTGCAGACCCCGCAAGGATTCCGCGCAAAGGAACTATTAAGCGCTTATAAATCTGCAGAGGTAGATGGATTTACCGGCACAGATACCGGTGCCTGTGTTGAGAAGTATTTTCCAAGCGTTAAAGCGCTTGCAGTAGAGGCAGAAGTATCTAATTTAAAGATTACTTTTGCGCAGGATCTGCAAGTTGCAGCAGCGCTTCTAAAATCTTAATCTCTTCTACGTTATTTACTCTTATTCCTTGCGCTTCTGATTCGATCTGAAGTGTTTGCGTATTCGCCTTTAGCGGTAACGACCAGGTGGAAATTTCACCGGCAAAATCAATCGCAGCGCTCGTGATGACTTCTGGGCTTGATATACGACGCACCTTTTCGCGATCAATTGTCTGATTTAAGCGGTGTTCCGCATCCAAAGATTTAATAGTTTCGGTAAAGGCCATAGTTGGGCGGATTGCGCCTGCCTGACCAAGTTCATCTAGCGTGCGTTGCATCTGGGAAGCAGATACCAGCGGCAGTAATTCGTCGTGAATGATCACTAGATCAAATTCTTTTGATTGCAGCGTACTTAGTAAGTCTTCGCGCTTTACTTCGACTAGCTCTGCGCCAATTGTTTTGCAAAAAGAAAACGCTTCACCAAGGGCAAGTTGGTGAAGCGAAGATCCATTTAGAAGTTGTGAAGCTAAATCGCTTCCAACTATTAGACAGAATAGTTTTTTATCGAGCAAATTATGATGCGAGTACTTCATCAAGGATTGTTGCTGCCTTGACCTCATCTGTGCGCTCTGCAAGAGCTAGCTCTGAAACCAAAATCTGCTTTGCCTTTGCAAGCATGCGCTTCTCGCCAGCTGATAGACCTCGGTCTAGATCGCGGCGGTAAAGATCGCGAACAACTTCTGCAACTTTAATAACATCGCCAGAAGCTAGCTTCTCAAGGTTAGCCTTGTAGCGACGTGACCAATTGGTTGGTTCTTCTGTGTATGGCTGACGCAATACGTTGAATACGCGGTCTAGGCCGGCTGAATCAACAACATCGCGGACGCCAACTAAATCAACATTATCTGCTGGAACTCGGACTGTTAGATCGCCCTGAGCTACCTTCAATACTAAGTAGGTCTTCTCTTCGCCCTTAATCACGCGCTTTTCGATTGCTTCGATTAAAGCAGCTCCGTGATGAGGATAAACAACTGTTTCGCCGACCTTGAATGACATTAAACGCCTTTCGACTTAGGAGAAGTGTTAAGCAGAAGGACAATTTTAGCACGGAATAAGAATTGAGTCACTATCGGATAAGTGCGCAGAAAACCATTATAAATCAAGGCTAAAAGCGCTTATTTCGCCTGATAAAATGCGGCAGTATCAAATAGCAATTTTAATTTGAGATAAATCAGGAGTCATCAATGCGTAAAAAGATTGCATTAGCAATTACAGCGGTAGCAGTTGCAACATCTTTAACAGCTTGCAGCGGTTCCGGAGTTGATGCTCCTACTCGAACCATCAATCAAGTAACAGATGGTGTTGAGGCAAACCTGGCTTCTGAAGGTAATTTGATTTACCTACGTAACATCACAGTGGCAGTTAATGAAGCTGGCGATGCAACGCTGGTTGGCACCAGAACTGCTCAAGCGCGAATGGCAGCACGCCAACC
>JALQWD010000142.1 GCA_023260175.1 Candidatus Nanopelagicaceae bacterium
TTAAGTTGCATGCAGCGCTAGTTCGTTCTGGCTTAAATCGACTCCGATAAAAATATGATTCCGGTAGAGGTTATTGGCGTCCGAATTGAGATGCCATCTAACCAGCCAATTGTTCTCTTGAAGGAGATCTCCGGATCTAGATATCTTCCAATTTGGGTAGGCACTGCTGAGGCAACTGCAATTGCATTTAGCCAGCAAGGTTTGGTTCCACAACGTCCACTTACTCACGATCTACTTGTTAATATTTTAGAGAGCGAGAAGATTCGCCTTCGTTCTGTTCATTTAACTGAACTCAAAGATGGAATTTTCTACTCTGATTTGATTCTGGTAGATGAGGCAGGGGAGGAACAGAGAGTTTCGTCTAGGCCTTCAGATGCCGTAGCTCTAGCGGTACGGACCGAAGCTCCGATCTTGGCGAGAGCAGAGCTCTTTGATGCCGCTGGAATCTCTATCCCTGACCAGGGCGAGGATGAGATTGAGAAATTCAAGGAGTTTCTGGATGAGATCAATCCAGAGGATTTCGCCTAGAAACTCTAAACCTTTACCTGAGGTTTCGAGCGTGTCGTTTCGAGAAGAAAGGCTCACGCAGGCGTACATTTGGAGCCTCCCCGCAGTAATTCCCCAGAGCAAGGAACTTCCCTAAGTGACAAACGAAGAGATGGAAACAATCGGATATCGCGGCGCAACTGCATGTTCAGCTGCCGGAATTACCTATCGCCAATTAGATTATTGGGCGCGCACAGGTCTACTTGAACCATCAATTCGCACTGCAACGGGATCGGGTAGCGCACGACTTTACGGCTTCCGCGATATTTTAGTTTTGAAAATTATTAAGCGTCTTCTCGATGCAGGTGTATCGCTTCAGAATATTCGTACCGCTGTTGAGCATCTACGTTCAAAGGGCATTAATGATCTTGAGAAGATGACTTTGATGTCAGATGGGGCATCAATCTACGAATGCTCATCACCAGATGAAATTATCGACTTACTCCAAGGTGGCCAAGGCGTCTTTGGAATTGCGGTTGGCAAGGTTGCATCCGAGGTTGAGGGTTCACTTTCAACCCTTCAAGGCGAAGTAGATGGCCAGGTAATTGGTGGCGAAGGTAACGATGAATTATCCCTTCGCAGGAAGGCGCGAGGCGCTTAAAAAGTTCTAATCTTTCCCAGTTAAAACCTTTAAATAGGCTTAGAAATGGGGAAGTGTCATGACGTTTGCTTCACGTCATATTGGTCCAACAAATTCAGAGATTGAATACATGCTTCAAACTCTAGGGTTTAAAAACCTAGAAGAGTTCGTAAGCAAAGTTGTTCCAGATTCAATTGCGATGAAGAGCAAGTTGAAGGATGCACTTCCAAAAGCGCTTTCAGAATCAGATGCAATCGCAGCGCTACGTGAACGAGCAGATAAGAATAAGGTTTTCCGCAGCGTAATCGGTATGGGGTACTACGGAACAATTACTCCGGCAGTGGTATTGCGAAATGTTTTAGAGAATCCAGCTTGGTACACCGCTTACACTCCTTACCAGCCAGAAATTTCTCAAGGACGCCTCGAAGCGCTATTTGCGTTTCAAACTGCAGTTACAGATTTAACAGCGCTAGATATCGCAAACGCATCAATGCTGGATGAAGCAACAGCAGCGGCAGAGGCAATGACATTGGCGCATCGCTCTTTTAAGGGGAGCGATGATGCAGTATTCCTTGTAGATAAGAATGTTCATCCCCAGACACTTGCAGTAATCGAGACTCGCGCAAATCCTTTGGGATTAAAAGTAGAGACATTTGATGTCACTAAGTTTGCAGAATATAAAGGTGAAGTTTTCGGTGTACTAGTTCAGTATCCGAATACTTTTGGTGCAGTAATTGATCATCATGAATTAGCAATGTGGGCGCACGAAAAGGGAGCGGTAGTTGTTGCTGCTGCAGATCTATTAGCTTTAACAATGTTGAAGGCGCCAGGAGAGTGGGGCGCTGATGTTGCTGTTGGTTCAACGCAGCGTTTCGGTGTACCAATGGGATTTGGAGGACCACATGCTGGTTACATGGCAGTACGTAATGGTCTAGAGCGTTCGATGCCGGGTCGTTTAGTTGGCCAATCTATTGATGTGCATGGCGCACCTGCATTCCGTTTAGCTCTGCAAACTCGCGAACAACATATCCGTCGCGAAAAGGCTACTTCTAATATCTGTACTGCACAGGTTCTACTTGCAGTTATGGCCGCCTTCTACACAATGTGGCATGGCCCAAAGGGCCTAAAAGAAATCGCAGAACGTGTGCATTCAATCGCTGCGCGTTGGGCAGCATCAGCGCCAAATTCAAATAAGTCATTCTTTGACACGGTTACTTTCGACGGCAACGCTGCGCAAGTTAAGGCGGCAGCCGATCTTGGAATTAACGTGCGAGTAGTAGATGCAAATCGAGTTAGCGTTTCTTTTGATGAGTTATCTGATGATGCTTTGTTGAATGATTTAGCAAAGGCATTTGGTGTAACGCTTGCAGCTAAGGGTGAGAGCAGTATCCCTTCATCCATGCTTCGCACAAGTAATTATTTAACAAACCCAGTTTTCAATACCTATCACAACGAAACAGCGATGATGCGTTACATGCGTACTCTTGCTGATCGCGATTTAGCTCTTGATAGAACCATGATTCCTCTGGGTTCTTGCACTATGAAGTTAAATGCAGCTACTGAGATGGAATCTGTAACATGGCCAGAATTTGGTGCGTTACATCCATTCGCGCCAGCTGATCAGAGCCAAGGTTCACGTCAACTAATCAAAGAGCTTTCTGATTGGTTAGTCGCTATCACCGGATACGACGCAGTTTCACTGCAACCTAACGCAGGTTCACAAGGTGAATTCGCTGGACTACTTGCAATCCGTAAGTATCTAGATGCAAACGGTGGGGCAGAGCGCAATATCTGCCTAATTCCATCATCTGCTCACGGCACCAATGCAGCCTCTGCAGTGATGGCTGGAATGAAGGTCGTAGTTGTAGCTTGCGATGAAACCGGCAACGTTTCAGTTGAAGATTTGAAGGCGAAGATTGCAGCTAATGCCGGCGCACTTGCAGCGCTTATGGTTACTTATCCATCAACTCACGGTGTTTTCGAAGAAGCAATTTCAGACATCTGTGCATTGGTACATGATGCTGGCGGACAGGTTTATGTCGATGGCGCTAACCTAAATGCACTTGTAGGTACTGCACAGCCTGGAAAGTTTGGCGGAGATGTTTCACACCTAAATCTCCACAAAACATTCTCAATTCCACACGGTGGAGGAGGACCAGGTGTTGGTCCGGTTATTTCACGTGCTCATCTAGCGCCATATTTACCAAATCATCCGCTTGATTCTGCAGCAGGTCCCGCAACTGGCCCTGGCCCAATCTCTGCGGCTCCATTTGGCTCTGCAAGTATCTTGCCAATTTCTTGGTCATACATTGCGATGATGGGTGGCGATGGTTTGACACGTGCAACTCAAGTTGCGATTTTGTCAGCTAATTACATTGCACATATCTTGAATAAAGATTTCCCAGTTCTATATACAGGTGCCAACAATTTGGTTGCCCACGAATGTATTTTGGATCTTCGAGAAATCACCAAGCAAACAGGTGTCAGTGTTGATGATGTGGCAAAGCGTCTAATCGACTTTGGCTTCCACGCTCCAACAATGTCTTTCCCTGTTGCTGGAACTTTGATGGTTGAACCAACTGAAAGTGAATCTCTCTTTGAATTAGATCGATTCATTTCAGCGATGAAGCAAATTAAGCAGGAAATAAATGCTGTTGCAGCAGGCAAGTGGTCAC
>JALQWD010000153.1 GCA_023260175.1 Candidatus Nanopelagicaceae bacterium
GTTACATAAACATCGAAATTAGAAGATATGAATGCAAGCAGTGTTACCAGTAAGGTATAAAAGGAGGCATATGTCCAAACTGCACCATCACTATTTGTTTTATCTAAAGTCTTCTTTGCTCCGGCAGAAATTCCAAGCGCAGGTAGCACCATTGCACCCAGCGGAAGATAGGTAAACCAACCTTCGATGCCACTCGGTGGAATATGTAAGTGAAATGGAACTGCATGAGTTGCTAAGAAAATCCACGTTGCTCCGCGGAATGGATCAGTGGTGCTTGCGTATGCGCTACCTGCAATTGCCCATGCCAAAAAAGTAATGATTCCGGCAGGAATTAATGTGAAGAGTACGCTTCTAAGAGATTGCGTGATTGCAGGTACAAGCACGCAGAGAACCCTAGCGGCCCATCAACTGGCGCATGAGATTTGCAGTCTCTGACGGCGTTTTGCCCACCTTAACTCCAGCTGCCTCAAGCGCATCTTGCTTTGCTTGTGCAGTTCCGGAGCTGCCAGAAACAATTGCACCTGCGTGACCCATGGTCTTACCTTCAGGTGCAGTAAATCCTGCAACATAACCAACAACAGGCTTTGTTACATACTCTTTAATAAATGCAGCTGCGCGCTCTTCAGCATCGCCACCAATTTCACCAATCATGACAATCGCTTCTGTTTCAGGATCATCCTGGAAAGCTTTTAAGCAATCAATGTGGGTTGTTCCGATAACTGGGTCCCCACCAATACCAACTGCAGTGGTAAATCCAATATCGCGAAGTTCGTACATCAATTGATAGGTAAGTGTTCCTGATTTTGAAACTAGACCAATTGGTCCACGGCCAGTGATGTCTGCAGGAATAATTCCAACGTTTGATTGACCTGGACTAATTACACCTGGGCAGTTAGGTCCAACTAAACGAGTTGTTCCCTTCTCTGCCGCATATGTGTAGAAGTATGCAGAGTCATGAACTGGAATGCCTTCGGTAATTACAACAACTAACGGCATCTTTGCATCGATCGCATCAATTACTGCGCCTTTTGCAAACTTAGGTGGCACGAAAACAACAGAAACATTTGCGCCTGTTGCTGCCATAGCTTCTGCAACAGAATTAAATACCGGAAGCGTTGTGCCATCCATATCTACAGATTGGCCACCTTTACCTGGAGTAACTCCGCCAACAACTTTGGTACCAGCTTTGAGCATGCGCTTGGTGTGCTTGGTTCCTTCAGAACCTGTCATGCCCTGAACAATTACTTTGCTCTCTGAATTAATAAAAATTGCCATTATTTTGCCGCCAACTCTGCTGCCTTTGCAGCTGCGCCATCCATAGTGTCTAACTGCTGCACCAATGGGTGCGCAGCTTCATTAAGAATTCGACGTCCCTCTGCAACGTTATTGCCATCTAGGCGAACCACGATTGGCTTGGTTGCAGCGCTTCCGAGAATCTCTAGAGCCTTAACGATTCCGTTTGCCACTGCATCGCAAGCTGTAATGCCACCAAATACGTTAACAAATACGCTCTTTACATCTTTATCGCCCAGAATAATTGAAAGGCCATCAGCCATAACTTCTGCTGATGCGCCGCCACCGATATCTAAGAAGTTAGCTGGGCGTACATTGCCAAACTTTTCGCCAGCGTAAGCCACAACGTCTAGTGTCGACATAACTAAGCCAGCACCATTACCAATAATTCCGACTTCGCCTTCGAGCTTTACATAATTTAAGCCTTTGGCTTTTGCCGCTTCTTCGAGTGCATTTGCTGCTGATTTATCAATTAACGTTTCGTGATCTGGTTGACGGAATTCCGCATTGTCATCAAGAGTCACTTTGCCATCAAGTGCAATAATTTTTCCGTCTGCAGTTTTAACTAACGGATTCACTTCCACTAGCGTGGCATCTTCTCTAGTGAAAACCACCCAAAGTAATTCAATTACTTTTGCAACATCTGCTGCGATATCAGCTGGGAAATTTGCTTGCGCCACAATCTCAGCAGCTTTGGCAGCAT
>JALQWD010000055.1 GCA_023260175.1 Candidatus Nanopelagicaceae bacterium
TCAGAACTTGGGATTTCCGATTAGTTTGCTACATCACGACGCTTAAATAGCGTCGCAGTAATCAAGCCAGCGCCTAGTAAAAATAAGCCAACCCTTAGAAGTGCTTGAGAATATGTTGGAACATTCTCAATGCCAATTGGAGAGCCGCCTGTGGCGACGACCGATAGCAAATTGCCTGGCATCCAATTAGCTGCTGGCTTCCAAGCGATCGAAATAATGCTCTCAACTACAAGTAAATATGCAGTTCCGATGGAGATAGAGCTAATTGGTGATCTAAAAATCAAACCAAGCAACATTCCAATTGTGCCGTAGCCAATAGTTGAAATGAGTACGTTGGCGAAGGAATGTCCGAAGGCGCTATAGCCATCGCTAGTAAACCAATTATCAGTTACCACTTTTGCTTTTCCAGAGAGCGCAAAAGCTAAACCAATAGCGGTTGCTGCGCTAACAATTACAGTGATTAATGCAAATATCGCCATTGAAATGTATTTACTGAACAACAATCGTAAACGTCTTGGTTGGCGCACTAATAAATTACGCAAAGTGCCATAGGTATATTCCTGCGCAGTCTGTGCCGCAAATACGGAGAGCGCAACTAAACCAAGTAGACCGTTAGCGCTGTTAAATCCGATGGTAAAACCATCTGCTAATTGGAGCATTTCACGGGTAATTCGATTACCGCGGTCCGCATTGCCAGTTTCAGCATCAATCAATAGAAATAGGAGCGAAGTAACTAATCCAGTTACAAAAATTACCGAACCCATTGTTCCGAAGAAGAAAGTTGGTCTGCGAAGTTTGCGCCATTCAGCTAGAAATATTCTCATTCTGCACCTCCTGTTAGTTCAAAGAAGGTTTCTTCGAGTGATGGCCTAACGGGAGTTAATTGCGCTAAGACAATTCCACTTTCAAATGCCAACTTATTAATGGTGACTGCAAAAGACTCTTCGGCATCCACTCTCACGTGATCGCTTTCAATTACTGCCTGGTGGCCAGTCTTATTAATTAATTCCGCTAAATAAGGTAATGAATTTAGTGAAGAAGGTTTTGCAACAATTGTTGGTTTATTCCGATGCAGCAAATCACCAATCGGGCCAGAAAAAATAACTTCACCTTTCCTGAGCATTACTAAGTACTTTGAAATCATCTCTAGCTCTGAAAGTAAATGAGATGATACGAAAACAGTGACGCCTTCGCTTGCTAATTTCTCAAGAAGATCGCGTACTTCTTGAATTCCTGCTGGATCTAATCCATTGGTAGGTTCATCAAGAATAAGTAACTTTGGATTAGGTAATAAAGCTGCGGCTATTCCTAGGCGTTGTTTCATTCCCAATGAATAAGTTTTGTATTTATCTTTTCCGCGATCACCGAGCCCAACTAATTCGAGAAGCTCTTGGCATCTTGAGTAAGGAATACCGCCAAGCTTTGCCAAAACTTTTAGGTTTTCAATTCCGGAGAGTGCTGGATAAAAGGCAGGTCCTTCGATCATTGCACCGACTTCTTGTAGGTATTTGGCAGGATGAGCAATTGAGTTGCCAATAATGGATCCGCTGCCGGCCGTTGGTTTGATAAGTCCTAGCAGCATGCGAATCGTTGTGGTTTTGCCGGAACCATTTGGCCCAACAAATCCGCAGATTGTTCCGAGTGGAACTTCAAAGGAAGCATCGTTTACCGCGAGGACATCGCCATATCGTTTGCTGAGATTGCTTACTGAGATAGCAGGCGTATTCATGGAACTACCTTACCTAGCGAGAGATTAGAATTGCCCAATGAGCAAAAAACCTTGGGGTTATCAGCCGATTAATAATCGTCCCGAACCAGATTGGGAATTGAATCCGCAGACCGATTCAGTGCGTGCCGGCCTTGCTCGATCAGGTTTTGGTGAAACTTCCGAAGCTCTCTATCTAACAAGTGGTTTTACCTATTCGACCGCAGAAGAGGCCGAGACCGCCTTTAAAGATGAGCTGGATCATTATTTATATGGACGTTTTGCCAACCCAACTATTTCAATGTTCGAAAATCGTTTGGCAACCCTAGAAGGTGCAGAACGCTGTATTGCTACCGGTAGCGGAATGTCAGCAATGTTCGCTGCAGTTGCGTGTTTAGTTGAACAAGGTGATCGCGTTGTTGCTAGCGCATCCATGTTCTCTTCCTGTCACGTTGTTCTTACAGAATTCTTACCTAAGTGGGGCGTGACCACAGATTTAGTTAAAGGAAATGACCGCGCTGCTTGGGAAGCCGCACTTTCTAAACCAGCTAAAGCAGTCTTTATTGAAACTCCAAGTAATCCACTCATGGATATTGTGGATATCAAAATGGTTTCAGAACTTGCACATAAAGTTGGCGCTACAGTTATTGTCGATAACGTAATGGCATCTCCTGTTTATCAAAAGCCAATTGAATTAGGCGCTGACGTAGTTATGTATTCGACTACAAAACATATTGATGGCCAAGGACGTGTTTTGGGTGGCGCGGTTCTAGGAAGTGAAAAATATATTCTCGAACAGTTCCAGCCATTCATTCGTCATACCGGCCCTGCACTATCTCCATTTAATGCTTGGGTAATGGTCAAGTCTCTTGAAACTATGTTCATGCGCGTTGAGAGAATGAATCAGAACGCACAGGCAGTTGCTGAGGCACTTGAGAAGAGCTCAAAAATTAAAACTGTTCGGTACCCAGGTTTGAAATCTCATCCGCAGCATGATCTTGCGATGAAGCAGATGAACGGTGCCGGTGGCACCACTATCGGTATCGAATTCAATGGCAATAAAGAAGCGGCATTTAAGTTTATGAATGCGCTGCGAGTGATCGATATTTCCAACAATTTAGGCGATTCCAAGTCATTAATCACCCACCCAGCTTCAACTACACATCGCCGATTAGCGCCTGAAGTTCAAGCAGAGATGGGTATTACTGAGAGCACGCTTCGTCTCTCTGTTGGATTAGAACATGCAGATGATCTAATTAGAGATATCGAGCAGGCTTTAGCTAAGTAGTTGCCCTACTACTAACAAGATCGAAAAGAGAGTTAAGTAAAGAATCGAGAAGTGAAAGATTCTTCCGGCAACTCTTTCGTATTCGGACTCGCCTTTTCTTAATTTAAATACTTGTTCAGCAAAAACTACAGCAAGTACCGCTGTCATTGCATAGGACCATGTAGGTAAGTCAGCACTAAAGATGGTGAGCAATGAACAGACAATCATCATAATGGTGTGGAACCACATCTCCGCATAAACACGTTTGCGTGAGGCCACCACAGGCAACATCGGAATGTTTGCCGCTGCATAATCGTCGTGATATTTAATTGCAATTGCCCAGAAATGTGGCGGAGTCCAGAAGAAGACCACCATAAAGAACCAGAGCGCAGTAAATGAAAGTGAATTTGTTACCGCTGCCCAACCAATAAATACTGGCAAGCAACCTGCGATTCCACCCCAAACAATATTCTGATTGGTATTTGGTTTTAGCGCTACGGTATAAATAGAGACATAAAATAAAATTGCTAGCGATGTTAATAAAGTTGCAAGTGGCGTTGTAAAGATCCAAAAAATCAAAAGACTTGCAACCATTAAAAATGATGCAAAACGTGATGCTTGCTTCTTGGTAAGAATTCCAGATGCAATCGGACGGTGCTTGGTGCGCGACATCAATTTATCTATATCTGCTTCAATAACCATGTTGAAAGCATTAGCTGCACCTGCTGCCAGCGTTCCGCCAATTAACGAGGCGATCGACGGCATCAATGGCGGCCAACCTTTGGCAGCTAGAAATAAAGCTGGCACAGTTGTGATGATGAGCAGTTCTACAACTCTGAGCTTCATCAAATCTATGTATGCGCGCACAAGGCAAGATTACTAAGCAAAATTCACTGCTCCTCCCAGCCTTTTCCCAGTGATGAGCCTTACCTTTTCTTTATGAGCGAAAAACCAGAGTGGTTCAAAATCACCGAAGAAGATGAAAAGCCTATTGAGAAGAGTTCAAAAAAGGGCTTATTAACAGTTTTTTCAGTCGCACTACCTCTAGTAATCGCTGGCGCAGTTGCGGTTAATGCAAATGATGAAAAGCAGAGTGGCTCAGCGCCAACAGAAGAGATCGTCACAACTGCTTCCACTATGGTTTCTGATCAAAGTGCAGGATTGGTACAAACGGCTGCTGTTGTCGGCAATACTCCGGTAGCAAAGTCAGTTGGAGTTCCTCTGCCTACCGCTCCAAATGGTGGCGAAAAAGATGGACATGACGGTTTGCGTCCAGATCATGACGACGATGATGATTTTGAAGGTTTCCGTCCAGATCATGACGACGAAGATGATGAAGATGATGACGATGATGATGATCATGAGAAACGTAAACGCCACCATGAAGGTCGCGGAACTGCACCAACAATTCCCCAACCAGGAACTACAACAACAAAGAATTAATTAGCAACAGCTTCGGGAGATGGCGACGGAGTAACTTCCGGCGCCTCTGTCTGCACCACAACTTGAATTGGTGCCGCAATCTTTCCCAGTAATTTATCTATTGTTGCTCGCGCAGCCGATTCAGCGTAATAACCTCTTGCTACGCGATCTGCAATTATCGCAAAGGCATATTTGCGCTCTCCCGAATCTACAAATCCTGCCAAGCTAACGACTCCGTTAAGCGAGCCAGTCTTAGCGTGCACTAAACCAACAGCCTGCGGAGCGCTCTTAATGAATCTATTTTGTAGCGTTCCAGAAATTCCACCTACAGGTAGGCCATTTAATGCACTCACAAATTTCGGATCATTATTCATCTTGATGAGAACTTGAGCTAATGTAGAGACGGTAGTTCGATTTTGGTGCGATAAACCACTGCCATCTACTGCATTAACCGCGCCGTTTGATATTTCATAGCGTGCTAGAACTTCGTTGTACACAAAGTTGATTCCTTCAGCTTTATATCCATAACCAGCAGCTGCCGCGGCGCTCTTGGCCAGGTAATCAGCAACCCAATTATCACTAAACAGTAAGGTGTACTTAAGAATTTTGGATAATTCTGGCGAAGTTGCGCTATAAATCTGTTCGGTTATGTGTTCGGAGCTTTCTTCCGGCTTAATCGCTACCCACGTAATTCGGTACCCATTTCTCTGAAAATAAGTACTCATGTTGGTTTTTGTTCGATATGTCAATCCGGCATATCTAATTTTCAAGGTCCTACTTGTAGCGACTTTACGAATTTGATTTACCAAATTATCGCTCCAAATAAATTTGAGATTCTTTGCCAACTTCAGACTTGGTGTAATCGATGGATCATTATTGCCAACTATCTGGAAAGTATTTGCAATATCTGTCTTATAGATGCTGGTATTAAAAGTGCTTTCTGCAGGTAGATATTCGAGGATCGAAAAGGCGCTCAAAAGCTTTAACGTTGAAGCTGGTTTACGTAATCCATTTGGGTCGCGACTATAAATAGTTTGACCAGTTGCCATATCAACTAGAACCATTGCGGGATTGCCTAAAGTCTTTGCATTGGTTAACTCGGCAAAGACGCTAGGGATCTGCTCCATTTTTAAAACTGCAGCAGAATTAGTTGCAGGAAGAACTAATAGTGCAACTGCAGCAAATGTGGCGAGGAATTTAAAGCGCATTAAATGGAAACAGCAATAAAGACATTAAACACAGTTAAGCCAAGCATGATTGCCCAGACTGCTGCAGAAATCTTTGACTTTGATTGATTCTTGTAGCCCAAAATCATGATTGTTACTAAGACTAAGAATTTGACGCCCACCTTGCCGTGGTTTACATCGTCTTCGAGTGAAGAGTTGATGCCAACTAGAGCAAAACCTGCAACTAACGCAGTTAGCGCTGCATGCATAAAGCCTTTTGGTAGAACTTTTTCAGCCTTTGAGGTTTGCATCAATAGAAGTACCAGCATGCCCAAGACGCTGGCTACGTGAAGTAGTAGAAATACAGTTTTTGCGAACTCCATTTGTGAAGCCTCCTGCTTTGAAGTTAGAGTGCTCATTATGCCTAATACGCCTGCTGAAATCGGTCCTGGAGAGTTCTATCCAGTGGTTGGCGTTGGACCGCACCCTGAGCCTTGGCCAAGCGGTGAGCAATATGACCCAGAGCTTCTTGCCAATGGTGACCGCAGAAATGTTTTAGATCATTACCGTTATTGGAAAGTTTCAAGCATCGTTGAGGATTTAAACACCAAGAGACATGGTCTGCAAATTGCGATTG
>JALQWD010000095.1 GCA_023260175.1 Candidatus Nanopelagicaceae bacterium
AATAAACATGATTGGTGGCTTCGTGGTCACGGACCGCATGCTTGAGATGTTCAAAGGAAAGAAATAATGAATCGCAATCTTTATGACTTGCTAGGTCTTCTCTCCTCTGTTGCATTTATTCTCGCTTTAAAAGGACTTTCATCACCTAAGAGCGCTCGACGCGGAAATATCATCGGTGCTGTTGGCGCTGGCGTAGCAACATTTGTGGTCTTCTTTTATAAATCAGAAGAAGGTTCGCTTCATAACTTACCTTGGATTTTAGGTGCGCTTGTAGTCGGTGTGGCTTTCGGTGTACCTGCAGCTCGCATGGTGCAGATGACGCAGATGCCACAGATGGTTGCGTTATTTAATGGTGTTGGCGGTGGCGCTGCAGCTCTAGTTGCAATCGTTGAATATTTAAATCTAGGCGATAGCGCTTCCACTCTTGCAGTAATCGCAACAGTATTTACAGTGGTAGTTGGTTGCATTTCCTTTAGTGGATCGATTGTTACCTTCTTGAAGTTGCAAGAGTTAATGACTACTCGCCCGGTTATCTTCCCTGGCGGTCGCTTTGTAATTGGTGCAACACTTGCCGGAATATTTGTAAATGCTGGTTATGTGATTGTTCAAGGCGGAAATGGTCTTCTAGAACTGCTCGCTGCGCTCTCATTGCTATTTGGAATCCTCTTCGTACTTCCAGTTGGCGGAGCTGACGTTCCAATCGTTATTTCATTATTAAATGCATTCACTGGTTTAACAGTTGCCGCTAGTGGTTATGTTCTAGAGAACATTCTGCTCATTGTGGCTGGAACCCTGGTCGGTGCTTCCGGAACTATTTTGACTCGTCTTATGGCAGTTGCAATGGGTCGCTCAGTTATGGGCACTCTATTTGGTGCATTTACTGCAAAGGCTGTCGCAGGAAGTGGTACTCAAGAAGAGCGTCCTGTTCGAAGTGGCTCTCCAGATGACGTTGCAATCTTGCTTAATTATGCGCGTCGCGTAGTTATCGTTCCTGGCTATGGTTTGGCGGTAGCGCAGGCACAACACACAATTCGTGAAATGGCAGATCTACTTACATCTAAGGGAATCGACGTTGCGTACGGAATTCACCCAGTTGCAGGTCGCATGCCAGGACACATGAACGTTCTTCTTGCTGAAGCCAATGTTCCATATGAGCAATTAAGCGAAATGGAAGAGGTTAATCCAACATTTGCGCAGACAGATGTGGCACTAGTCGTTGGCGCTAACGATGTTGTAAATCCAGCAGCTAAAACCACTCCTGGCGCTCCGATCTACGGAATGCCAATTTTGGATGTTGATCAAGCAGCAAATATCATCTTCTTGAAGAGATCAATGCGTCCAGGATTTGCTGGAATTGAAAATGAATTGCTTTACGATCCAAAGACCACTTTGTTATTTGGTGATGCAAAAGCATCGCTTACCAAAGTAGTTAGTGCCCTAAAAGCTCTTTAGCCTTCTTGCATTGTGGTCGGCGCATTGTGCACATCAAGCACATCGCCGGCCTTTGCATTTCCACCCAGCTTATGAGAACCATCGTCACTGCTTCGGATTAGTTTCTTATTCTCTTTAGGGATAATTCCTAAGAGACCCTTCTGGAAATCTTCAAAGGCTTGTAAAACTTCGCGCTTGGTGTTCATTACAAATGGACCCATCCAAGCAACGCTTTCGCGGATTGGCTCTCCACCCAGAATAAATACATCTAGATAAGGGCTACGAGATTCCTGAACCTCCGCAGCGCGCATTACCAAAACATCTCCGTCAACGAATGTTGTTAATTGCCCCATCTGAACTGGGCGTTTTTCACTACCCATATAGCCGTGCCCAGATAATGTGTAAACCAGCGCATTGAAATTAGGATTCCAGGGTAAACGTAGCTCTGCTCCAGGCTGAATAGTTGCGTGAATTAATGTAATTGGCGTTTGTGTTGAGCCAGGACCTTTATGCCCTGCAACTTCACCGGCAATAACGCGTAGTAAAGCGCCGCCATCATGAGATGCCAATAATTTAACTTCGCTTGCACGCAAATCTTGATATGCAGGGTTAGACCATTTCTTTGCAGCTGGAAGATTTACCCACAATTGAAAACCATGGAAAAGTCCGCCTGACATTACTAGTGACTCTGGCGGAGCTTCAATGTGCAGAATTCCGGAGCCCGCTGTCATCCATTGAGTATCTCCATTTGTAATTGTTCCGCCACCGCCGTGATTATCTTGATGATCAAAGATTCCATCGATTATGTATGTGACTGTTTCAAAACCTCGGTGCGGATGCCACGGAGTTCCCTTTGGTTCACCTGGCGCATATTCAACTTCACCCATTTGATCTAAGTGAATAAATGGATCTAAATCTGCAAGATC
>JALQWD010000143.1 GCA_023260175.1 Candidatus Nanopelagicaceae bacterium
GAAAGCCTGCAGAACTTCGCGCTTGGTGTTCATTACAAACGGCCCCATCCAAGCAACCGGTTCCTTAATTGGCTCGCCACCAAGAATGAAAAGTTCCATTTCAGGTGAACGTGATTCTTGAATATTCGCAGCGCGCACAACAATCATGTCACCTTCACCGAAAACAGTTAATTGACCCATCTGCACTGGACGTGATTCTTCGCCCACAAATCCATGACCGGCAAGTGTGTAAACAAGCGCGTTGTAATCCTTGCGCCATGGCAAACGAATTTCAGCACCTGGTTGCAAAGTTGCATGAATTAAAGTGATTGGAGTTTGCGTTGAACCAGGACCTTGATGACCAGCTAGCTCACCAGCGATCACGCGAATTAGCGCACCGCCATCTTCACTTGATAGCAATGCAACCTCACTTGCACGTAAATCTTGATATGCCGGAGGTGACCACTTCTTAGCAGCAGGCAAGTTAACCCAAAGTTGGAAACCGTGGAATAAACCACCGCTCATCACCAATGACTCTGGTGGAGTTTCGATATGCAAAATTCCAGCACCAGCTGTCATCCATTGTGTGTCGCCATCAGTAATGGTTCCGCCACCGCCGTTGTTATCGAAGTGATCGAAAATTCCGTCAATAATGTAAGTAACTGTTTCAAAACCGCGATGCGGGTGCCACGGAGTTCCCTTTGGTTCACCTGGCGCATATTCAACTTCACCCATTTGATCTAAGTGAATAAATGGATCTAAATCTGCAAGATCAACTCCGTGGAATGCGCGACGTACAGGAAAACCTTCGCCTTCGAATCCTTGAGGTGCGGTTGTGACTGATTTTATTTTTCTAGGACGTGCGCCAACCGGTGCAATCACCTTAGGCAAGATTGTTATATCTGAAACTGTTACTGCTGGCATATTTAATTCAACCTTTAAAGTGCTTTTTCTATTCCTGCAATCAAGCGATCTACATCATCTTTAATCGAATACGGCGCAAGTCCTGCGCGCAGCGCTCCACCATCACCTAAACCTAACTTGTGTGAAGCTTCAAATGCATAGAAATTATGGCAAGGTGCATTCACTTTTGCAGATGCAAGTGATTTGTAAATATCTACGCCATTCTTACCTTTAAAACTAAAGTAAAGAGTAGGTGTGCGATCTTTTGCATGCCCATAAGTTGTTACGCCAGGCAGCGATTTGATGGCGCTTTCCATGTAATCAAATAGAGGATGCTCATACTCTTCTAGTGCACGCATAGATTTAACAATCTTTTCACGACGGGTACCTGTTGCTTCGTGATCCATGCCTGCAATGAAATCAATTGATGCTGTTACGCCAGCCATAATTTCATATGGCAGGGTTCCGAATTCAAAGCGCTCAGGGACTACCGTGGTTGATGGCGCTAACTTGTCGTTCTTGATTGATTCTAAAAGAGCAGGATCTGCCACCATAGTGCCGCAGTGCGGGCCGAAAATCTTGTATGAAGAGAAGCCGATGAAATCAGCGCCAATGGCTTTGAAATCAATTGCTGCATGCGGTGTTAGATGGACTGCATCCACTAAGAACAGGGCGCCAACGGAATGGACGGCTTTGGCAATTGCTGCGATATCCGGCTTAGTACCTAAGGTATTGGCAGCGCCTGTGCATGCTACAAATTTTGTCTTATTCGTTAAAAGCGATGAGATTGCTTCGACTGGAAGTTCAGCTGTTTGTGGATCAAATTCTGCCCATTTAACAGTTGCGCCTTTTGCTTCTGCTGCCTGAACCCAGGGGCGAATATTTGAATCATGATCTAAACGAGTAACAATAATTTCATCGCCGGGGCCCCAGCCTTTAGCCAAGTTGCGCGACATGTCGTAAGTCAGTTGAGTCCAACTGCGTCCGTAAATCACACCTTTAGAATCGCAATTTAAAAGATCAGCAACAGCATTGCGATAGCCTTGCACGCAATCTTCTGCGTTCTGCTCAGAAATAGTTACGGTATTGCGATTCGAAGTGGGTTGCGTGATTGCTGCAGCGATTGCTTCACCAACTGATTTTGGAACTTGCGAGCCACCCGGTCCATCAAAGAATGCGATACCTGATTCAAGTGATGGAAATTCTTTTCGAATGCGATTTACGTCGTATGCCATTTGAGAAATCTATGCCCCAAATGGAAAAAGCGCCACGATAAGTGGCGCTTTTAACGCTTGTGGTAGATGAAGGATTTGAACCTTCGAAGGCAGAGCCGGCGGATTTACAGTCCGCTCCCATTGGCCGCTCGGGCAATCTACCGTTAAGCGGCGTAAGGTTATCAGGGTTCAGAGTCTGGCAAAAATCGAGCTAAATTAAGAACAATTCCTTAGCTTTTTCAACGGCCTTTTCGCGTCCATCGACCTCAAGTTTGCGGTAGATATTTCTTAAATGGGTCTTCATCGTATTCATCGAGACATGTAGCGCTCCACCTATTTGGCTAATAGGTTTACCTGTAGATAGATGGCGAACTATTTCAAGCTCTCGGCTTGTCAAAGGAATTGGCAGATTTGAGCCATGCTTAGATTCATTTTCTCTTACGCGCTCCGTTATCAAACCTGCTAAATGCTCCAGAAAGAGAGTTGGTTTCTTAGCTATAGCTTTCAAAATAATATCTAACAGAAGTGTTTGGCGGAGAATGAACTCTACTTGCCCTGTCTCCTCTGCAATTTGCAATGCTTGCGACATGTAATCAATTGCAAGTGTTTCTTTGTCTTTGTAATAATCTGCATAAGCAACAAATTTATAGAGCTTCTCTCGCGGGGTCCGATCTGGAAGTTTTTTGATCCACTCAGACATATCTTTGCCATGGTATTCGTCAGCATATCCCCTGAAATGTCTTACCAAAACTAAGTCTGGAAGTCTCTTAAGTAGAGTCTCCATTCGTTCGATGTCTTTTATTGCATATCGACAATAAAGCTCATTTACATCTGGTATAAAATCCAAATTGTGTTTGAAGTTAAGTGTTGCCAACTTTTCTCGTTCTTTGCGAACAATATCTAGTGCTTCGGCAACTTGATTCTTTAATGCATACTCTCTTGATAAGAATCCGTCTGCCATGAAATACCATGGCCATTGAGAGTACCTTTCTGCCAAATCTTTTACTTTTTCAAAAGTTTCAAATGCTTCTTTGTTGCGAGCTCCAACAAGTTGGCACCTAGCTAGTACATAGAGAGAATCAAGAGGCGCCATCAGCCCTGTATAGCCATTTTGTTTTGCAATTTCTAAATTCTTGCGAGCTACTTCGGATGCACTCTTAAAATCTCCTTGTGTCATCAATAACATTGCTTCGACAGATTTCACTAAGAAAAGCAGATTTACAGATTTTGCATCAACTTTATAATCATGCATTTTTTTGTAAGTGTCTTCGAGTTCCTCAATTTCGTCCAAAATCATCTGCTTCTGAGCTTTCAATCGCAAGATATCTAAGTACTCGCCCTCTTCGAGAGCTCCTAATTTTGGGTTATTTAAGAAATCGGAAGTAGAAATTACAAAATCATCGAATCTTCCATAAGCCAAATTAATGTGAGACATTGCAACGTAAGTTGCTCCATCGATATAAGTTTCATCGCGTGTGCCTTTGAATTTATATTTAATAGTTTCAACTTTTGCCTCAGCGCCAATAAAATCGCACGCCACCAAATAAGCCATTAGATCTAGAACTTCATATGCCGCTCTACGCTCTGGGTTTCGCGCTAAGACTTTTTCGCCGTAGCTGCGCAGATCGTCTGAGCGCATCTGGAAAGCCATCTCGCGGAGGTCTACATGTGCCATAGGCTAAGGGTGATATAAAAACTCACCCATTACGAGCCAAATCAGGGTGAGAAGGCGCGGTGAAACCTAGCCCTTAATCTCCTCCAGGCGAGCTAAGGACTCTAAGCGCTCAACCTTATGATCAACGATTGGCGCAATGTAAGAGAGCCCGGGTTCATGAATTAATTCGGTAGGCACATCTGCAAGCTCTGGAATGAACTTACGGATGTAATCGCCGTTGGGATCAAACTTACGCCCTTGTTCGGTTGGATTAAAAACTCTGTAATACGGAGAAGCATCAGTGCCGCATCCGGCGGTCCACTGCCATCCATGCGAATTACTTGCCGGATCGAAATCAACTAAATGTTCCATAAAGAAATTTGCGCCGTGTTGCCATTCAATATGTAAATCTTTTACCAAGAAAGAGGCAACAACCATTCGAGTGCGGTTGTGCATCCATCCGGTGGTTAAAAGTTGTCGCATTGCGGCATCTACAAATGGATAGCCGGTCTTACCTTCGCACCATGCATTGAACTTATCGCCAGGTTGGTCATAGCGCATATTTGCAAAACGTTCTGCGTAATATTCATCGATAGTGTGCGGATTATGAAAAAGCACATCAGCATAAAACTCGCGCCAAGCGATTTCCTTGCGGAAAGTATCGTGAGCTTTGCTCATGCCCAAACCTTTAAGCAATGTTCGCGGATGAACTTCACCAAACTTCAAATGTGCGCTCATGCGACTCGTGCCATCTATATCTGCCATGTTGCGCATTTCGTCATAACTATCTAGCGCGTTCTCTTTGAACCAAGTAAATCTCTCTAGCGCGGCGAGCTCTCCTGCTTTTGGAATATCGCAATCAGTTTTCCAATCCGGAAATTGGCGTTGCTCTTTACTTGGTTTTAGCGCATTAATATTTCTAGGCGCTGCTACTGGATCTCGCCAACTATGAGCCATCCAACCTTTATAGAAAGGTGTATAGACGCGATAGTTTGTATCGTCAGGTTTACGCACTCTACCGGGTGCAACGGCATATGGACTTCCAGTTTCGATCAAATTGATGCCCGCTGCTAAGACACGTTTATCGCGCGCTGCACCATATGGTTCATATTCCTTTGAAATATGAACTTCATTAGCGCTATAACTTCTTAGAACCTCAACTTGATCGCCTGCCACAACATGCAACCTGCCACCTAAAGAGTCATCTAGTTCGCGGAGCGAATTAGCTAAATATGCAAGTCGTTTACTGCCAGATTGTTTAATCAGTGCAGGATCTAAAATAAAAAGTGGAACAACTTCTTCAGAACTCTCAATTGCGGCAAGTAGTGCCGGGTTATCTGAAAGCCTTAAATCTCGGCGGAACCAGAAGATATTACGCATTATTTAATC